>NZ_JBMYXF010000010.1:0-80049 GCF_049608145.1 Halocynthiibacter sp. | reverse complement strand
TGTCGTTTATTTCGGTGGAAGTCTTTGTGCTTCCGATGAGATTGATTTAGGCCCGACCAATCCGGGTTTCAACACACAGAACTGTGAGAATTGCGTTTTTAATGTTCACGTATGCACACATAGATGTGAGCAGAAAAATCGACGGAAATCCTTGAATATCCCTATGCACAATCCATGCACATCTTATGCATATCCTATGCATACACAAAGCGCGGTATATTAAGACACAGGTAAGAAAAGCCCCGATGTAAACCGGGGCTTTCATGAGGCAAATCAGATCTGTTTTAGATCAGCGGTACATCCGTTTCTTGCGGGCGCGGGTTTCAGACGTTGCCTCAGGTGATCCGTCATGGAAGGTGCCGAACCAGCGATCCCAGGGCATTTCCTGATTGCCATAATTGCATTCGTAATATCGGTGGTGCAGCTGATGGTAAAACGTGCCCAGCGCCAGTTTGCGTTTGTCCTTAACCAACAGGTCTTCATAGCCCGTGTGCGTCATTGCGGCACCCGGCCCCTGAAAAACAATGTGAAAATACAAATGCAAGGGATGGCTGGCGACAATCCAGTGAATGCACAGCGTTGTCAGATAGACGAAATGTTCCACCGGATGCATGGAAAATCCGCTCCAGGGGCCGATGTTCACGTTGCGATGATGCAGGGAATGCACATGTTTATATAGGAACGGTTGATGCAACAGGCGATGCACCCAGTAGAAGTGGAACGCAGACCACATCGGCAAAATCACCAGAAAGGCGACGAACCAGACCGGGCTGTCGGTGAATGTGATGACAGGCGTATACCCATTTGCCATCAGCCACATGGTGACAACCTGAAACCCCGTCAACTGAAGCACCCCGGATCCCAGCGACCAGAACATATTGTCATGTACCTGATCTTTGAAATCCCACAAGGCGTTGTTGGTGCCCTGATCGCGGTGTTCAAACTTTAGCTTTTTGCCCTGACCTTTGCGCATGTAGAAATACCAGTGCAAGCCCCCCGCCGTGACAAAGATCATCACAAAATTCACGACATAAACCTGAAAGATCCAACCAAGGGCAAATGTCTGTGCTGTTTCCAGCGAGGGATATAGAAAATACCACAGCACAATCGCCAGGATCACCATCATCACCCGTTCAGACAGGGTCAGCCAGTTTGTCAGAAACCACCGCGCAAGAAAGCCCGCACGTGGGGGCCACGCAAAGACCGAACTGTCCGCCAAGGGCAGATCAGGGTGGTAATTCCATTCACGGGTCATGTCTTCCTGTTGTTCATTCATGTCAGACCTCATGATGCGTAATCAGATTTTTCATGATCAAGGATCGCCTTCAGTTCCGCCAGGTGACGCGCAGACTGATCCGGGTAATCTTCCAATTCCTGCGCAGTCTTTTCAGCGACCTCATCTGACAGCACCCGTAAAGGCACCCCACATTGCAGCGCGCGGATGTAAGTTTCGGCTGCACGTTCAAAATAATAGAGCCTATTAAAGGTATCCGCCACGGAATCACCAATTATCAGAACCCCATGGTTGCCCATGATCATCGTCTTGATTTTCGGATCCGTCAGCATCCCAGCGCAACGCGTGCCTTCTTCTTCAAACGCCAATCCGCCGAATTCTTCGTCGATGACGTAACGGTTATAGAAGGTTGCTGTATTCTGATCGATGGGCAACAGGGCGCTGTCTTTGAGGCAGGCCAGAACCGTTGCGTGAATGGAATGCACATGCATCAGACACCGGGCGTGCGGCACCAGACGATGGATAGATCCATGCAACCCCCAAGCCGTGGGATCCGGGGCATTCGGGGTGTTCAGCGCGTTGGGGTCATTGGCATCCAGATGCAGTAGATCAGATGCTTTCACCCGGGAAAAATGCACCTGATTGGGGTTCATCAGAAATTCAGTGCCGTCATCATTCACAGCAAGGCTGAAATGATTTGCCACCGCTTCGTGCATATCAAGACGGGCGGTCCAGCGGAATGCGGCGGCCATATCCACGCGTTCCTGCCAGTGATTCATATTTGGGTGAAGTTTTGCTACGGTCATTTGCGCTCTCCTGTGGTTTTGCCAAGTTGCCGTCACGCAATTTTCTTTACCAACGAAAAAAACACATGCATGCTATAAGTGAAACTTATGTCCGGATTATGATGTGAAAACCGCCCTTCCCCCTTTGAACTGGTTACGCGCCTTTGAGGCCGCCGCCCGCCACCTGTCGTTCACAGGCGCTGCGGGAGAATTGAACATGACGCAAAGCGCGGTCAGCCAGCAGATCAAGGCGCTGGAAAGCTATTTGAACACACCTTTGTTCATCCGGCGCCCACGCGGCCTGGCTTTAACCAATGTCGGGTTAACCTATCTGCCCGTTGTTCGTGATGCTTTCGCAACGCTTTCGCGCGGCACCCGGGCGGTGACGGGTGGCGACAAAAATGTTCTGCGCATTCAGTCAAATATCACCTTTTCCATTCATTGGCTTGCCCCGCGCCTGCATCTGTTTCGTGCCGCCCATCCTGACATTCAGCTTCAGGTCGAAACCGAACTGTGGGAAACACGCTACATGGCAGAAGGCGTTGATCTTGAGATCCGCTATTCTTTGCTGCCCGATCCTGCGGTGAAATCTGAATTGTTGGCGCGTGATTATTATTATCCTGTGTGTGCCCCGGACTTTCCTGTGACATCCGACAATCTTCAGGATCAGCCCTTGTATGACTGTATGAATATGCTGGGCAGCTGGCAGGATTGGGTCGAAGATCAGGGCATGGTCTGGACAGCCCCCCCGGTCACTTATGCTACAACGTTTTCCTTCACTCTGACCGTCGCCGCGGCGGGGGGCGGTATGACAATTGCCCATGATCTAATCGCGGGACATCTGATGGATCAGGGCAAGCTGATTGCACCCTTCCCCCATCGCACCCCCATGCCCGAGGCTTATTATCTTCTGATGACACCAGCAGCGGAAAAGAACCCAAACGCCCAAGCCTTTGCAAATTGGTTACATGGGCAGTTCACACATGGATCAAAATAAGGGGCCAGAATAAGGGCTTGAACCTTTGCCAAAAAGCCAGATTATAGGTCAATGGAAACAGAGACATTTAAAACATGGCCCGAATCTGCAGCCCGCCTGGTGGCAGTTGCAGCGGGCAGAGACGCCGCAGACACTGTAATCAAAGGCGGCAAATGGGTTAACGTGCACACCCGCGAAGTGCTGGACAATCACGACATCGCCATTGCGAACGGGCGTTTTGCCTTTTGCGGACCCGATGCCAGCCATTGCATTGGCCCGAATACGGAAGTGATCGAGGCCAACGGCGCCTATATGATCCCCGGCCTCTGCGATGCGCATATGCATATCGAAAGTGGGATGTTAACGCCTGCTGAATTCACCCGCGCCGTTGCCCCCCATGGCACGACCACCATGTTTACAGACCCTCATGAGATCGCAAATGTCTTGGGTCTGGAAGGCGTGCGCCTGATGCATGACGAAGCCATGTTGCAGCCTGTGAACCTTTACACACAGATGCCATCCTGCGCGCCATCTGCGCCAGGGCTTGAAACCACAGGGTTTGAAATCACCCCCGATGATGTGGCCGAAGCAATGCACTGGCCTGGGATCATTGGCCTTGGGGAAATGATGAATTTTCCTGGCGTGATCAATGGTGATCCCAAGATGTTGGCAGAAATCGCCGCCACCCAGAACGCGGGCAAGACCGTGGGGGGGCATTATGCCAGCCCGGATCTGGGCATTCCGTTTCACGCCTATGCGGCAGGCGGACCAGCGGACGATCACGAAGGCACCTGCGAAGCCGATGCCATCGCCCGTGTCCGCCAAGGCATGCGCCACATGATGCGCCTTGGGTCCGCTTGGTATGACGTGGAAACACAGATTACCGCAGTGACGGAAAAAGGCCTAGATCCCCGCAATTTCATCCTGTGTACCGATGACTGCCATTCTGGCACTTTGGTGAATGACGGGCATATGAACCGGGTTGTGCGCCACGCAATTGATTGCGGCTGTGACCCGCTGATCGCCTTACAAATGGCGACGATCAACACGGCGACACATTTCGGCCTGGAACGTGAATTGGGATCCATCGCGCCTGGACGTCGTGCCGATGTGATCCTGACATCCGATCTAAAAACCCTACCTATCGACACTGTTATTGCACGCGGTAAAATCATCGCGAAACAGGGTCTAATGTTGGCAGAATGCCCCCATTTGGACTGGCCAGACCATGCCCGTGACACCGTCAACATGGCGCGTGATTTGTCAGCAGATGATTTCATCATCACCGCCCCCGAAGGCGCAAACCACGTCACCGCCAATGTGATTGGTGTGGTGGAAAACCAGGCCCCGACAAAGGCGCTTCAGGTGGAACTGCCTGTGGTGAATGGCGAAGTCAAAGGTGATGCTGCCCAAGATGTCTGCCAGATTTCACTGGTGGAACGCCATCGTGCAACCGGAGGCGTGACAAACGCGCTTGTGTCTGGCTTTGGCTACACCGGCAAAATGGCCATGGCATCCACCGTTGCCCATGACAGCCACCATATGATCGTGATCGGCACCAGCCAGGATGACATGGCCCTGGCCGCAAACCGTTTGCGCGAAGTCGGCGGTGGTGTTGTCATCTATAAAGATGGGCAGGAACTGGCCCTGGTAAAGCTGCCCATCGCAGGCCTGATGTCTGACAGCCCTGCGCAGGACGTCGCAGCCCAAGCAGACGCCCTAGGTGACGCCATGCGCGCCTGTGGTTGCAGCCTGAACAACGCTTATATGCAGCATTCCCTGCTGGCGCTTGTCGTGATCCCTGAAATGCGGATTTCCGATCTGGGCCTTGTGGATGTGCGCACATTTGAACTGATACCGCTGTTTGAAGAAGGAAAATAATAATGACAGCCGATCCTGAACTTTCCGTCCAATCCCCACCGACGCCCGCCCCGAAAACATTCACCGATGCGAAAAAGGCGGTGGCGCATCTGTGTAGCCTTTATGAGACCGCGACTACATTCCTGTGCGAACGCTTTTCATCCTGTGTGGCCGGTCCGCGCCCCCAGGAACGCTTTCGCGCATTTTATCCCGAGATCCGGATTAAAACCACAAGTTACGCCCAGGCCGATACGCGCCTTGCCTTTGGACATGTGTCTAATCCGGGGGAATACGCCACAACCGTCACCCGCCCCGACCTGTTCCGCGCCTATCTGGAACACCAGATTGATCTGCTGATGTGCAGCCATGATGTTGCGGTGACAATTGCCGTGTCTGACACCCCAATCCCCGTACATTTCGCCGTTGTAAATGACGCGAATGTTTCGGTCCCTCAGGGCGGTGCGATGGAATACCCCCTGCGTGACATCTTTGATGTGCCAGATCTGTCGACCACCAATGACGACATTGTAAACGGTACAAGTTCTGCCCATGCAGACGGATCCCTGCCCCTTGCCCCCTTCACGGCACAGCGCGTGGATTATTCTCTGGCAAGACTGTCTCATTACACCGCGACCGATCCAAGCCATTTCCAGAACCATGTGTTGTTTACCAACTACCAGTTCTATGTGTCCGAGTTCGAAGCCTATGCGCGTGAAATGCTGGCCGATCCGGACAGTGGTTACGTCAGCTTTGTTTCGACCGGGAATATCGAGATCACCAAAGCGGATGAAGATTGTCCTCACCCTGCCAAGCTGCCCCAGATGCCGACCTATCATCTGAAACGTGCGGATGGCGGCGGCATCACACTGGTGAACATTGGTGTAGGTCCATCAAACGCGAAAACCGCAACCGACCACATTGCTGTTTTGCGGCCTCATGCGTGGTTGATGGTCGGACACTGCGCCGGCCTGCGGAACACCCAGGCCCTGGGTGATTTTGTGCTGGCACATTCTTACCTGCGTGAAGATCACGTTCTGGATGACGACCTGCCCGTCTGGGTTCCCATCCCGCCCTTGGCCGAGGTTCAGGTCGCGTTAGAACAGGCGGTTGCTGATGTCACCCAACTGGAAGGGTACGAGTTGAAACGCCTGATGCGGACGGGCACGGTTGCGACGATTGACAACCGCAACTGGGAACTTCGCGACCAAAGCGGCCCTGTGCAACGCCTTTCGCAATCACGTGCCGTGGCCCTGGATATGGAAAGCGCAACAATTGCCGCCAATGGTTTTCGGTTCCGGGTGCCTTACGGAACCTTGTTGTGTGTCAGTGATAAACCCTTGCACGGGGAACTAAAATTGCCCGGCATGGCGTCTGATTTCTACACGACACAGGTGCAAAGACACCTAAAAATCGGAATTCGGGCCATGGAAATGATCCGCGAAATGCCCTTGGAACGTATTCATTCACGCAAATTGCGTAGCTTTGAGGAGACAGCTTTCCTCTGAACACCCGAATTGTGGCGAAATCTTGCCAAAATGACTGAAAAAATTGACTTTTTGGATCGGAAATCGTTGTGTCACCCGCCACAATCCCTTTAAATGCCTGCAATCACGTCCCAACAGGACAATAACGAGGAGAGAATTATATGTCTAAACCAATGACGAAGACCCAACTGGTAGCTGCACTCGCAGAAGAAATGGGCGCAGACAAGAAAGCTGCTTCTGGTGCACTTGACGCTGTTATCGCAGTTATCACCAGTGAAGTTTCCGGCGGCGGTGCCGTGACTCTCCCAGGTGTTGGCAAAATCTATTGCCGCGAGCGTCCTGAGCGTATGGTTCGCAACCCAGCAACTGGTGAGCAAATCAAAAAAGACGCTGATAAGGTTGTGAAAATGACCATCGCGAAAGCGCTGAAAGACAGCGTAAACGCATAATTGGTCTTGCAGGCCTCAGGCCCGCAGATGATAGTGAAAAGGTCGCCTTAAAGGCGGCCTTTTTTCTTTGGGGGATGAGACATGGATCTGCGCGCAATTGCGATGGGGCTGACCTTTGCCTTTATGTGGTCATCCGCGTTCACCTCGGCCCGTATCCTTGTGGAACTTGCCCCGCCGCTGACCGCCCTTGCGGTACGCTTTGCCACGTCGGGTACGTTGGCCATGCTGATTGCCTGGTATATGGGGCAAAATTTCCAACTGACCCGCGGGCAATGGAAGGCCACGATCGTTTTCGGGATCTGCCAGAATGCGCTGTATCTGGGCCTGAACTTTGTCGCGATGCAGTGGATTGAAGCATCCGTAGCGGCGATCATCGCATCGACCATGCCCTTGATGGCGGCATTCCTAGGCTGGGCCTTTTTCCGGGAAAAACTGCCGTCCATGGCGATCTTTGGCCTGTTTGCCGGGGTTGTCGGCGTTGCCATCATCATGAGCGGCCGCATTTCTGGCGAAGGCATCGATATAACCGGGCTGATTTTCTGCTTTATCGGTGCGCTTGGCTTGGCGGTGGCGACCCTGTCCGTGCGCGGTGCCCTGGCTGGTGGCAATATGATGATGATTGTCGGGCTACAAATGTGGATTGGCGCTGTGATCCTTGCGGTGATTGGCCTGGCCACGGAAACCCAATTTATCATCTTCAACTGGTCCCTTGTCATGGCCTTTACCTATACAACGCTTGTGCCCGGACTTGCTGCGACGTTCATCTGGTTTGCGCTTGTGTCACGTATTGGCGCGGTGCGGGCGTCGGTGTTTCACTTTCTCAATCCCTTCCTTGGTGTGGCCGTTGCTGCCGTTATTCTTGGAGAAAGCCTGGGCCTGATGGATATCATTGGGGTGGCGGTGATCACAGGCGCCATCATCATGGTGCAGATGTCCAAAAGCCCCGCACGTTAACGCGAACGTGAGATGACATTGCGCCTGCCCCGCGCCACAAACACCCTATGGAATTTATTTTTGCATATGGCGCGGGTCTGCTGACCCTGATCAACCCCTGCGTTTTGCCCGTTCTGCCCATTGTGCTGGCCAGTGGGTTACAAACCCACCGCCACGCCCCCACGGCCATTGCCCTTGGCATGTCTGTCAGCTTTGTCGTGCTGGGGATGATTGTTGCAACGCTGGGCTTTAGCCTTGGGATACGCCCCGATGATATTGCGCGCTATGGGGCGATTGCGATGATCGTCTTTGGGATCATCCTGCTGACTCCGCGTCTTGGCGATATGTTCACCGGGGCAACGTCTGGTTTTGCGGCAAAGGCCGACGGTCAGATCGATCAGGTCGCACAGAACGGTCTGCGTGGCCAGATCCTTGGTGGTGCCCTTCTTGGTGCTGTCTGGAGCCCCTGTATCGGCCCAACGCTGGGCGGCGCAATTGCGCTGGCGTCTCAGGGTGAAAGCCTGACGCGGGCTGGGTTGATCATGATATTCTTCGCCCTTGGCGTATCTACGTTGATCTTGGGGCTGGGGTATGGTGCGCGCGCCGCTTTGATGCGCCGCCAGGCCCTATTGCGCCGGATCGCCGCCGTTTCCAAACCCCTGATGGGTGTGGTGTTCATCCTTGTTGGCACCGCAATCCTGTTGAAATGGCACCACATTGCCGAAGCTTGGGCCCTGCAGAACCTGCCTTACTGGCTAACCGATCTTTCCGTATCTCTTTAAACAAAGGACACTGACATGAACCGCCGTACTTTCCTGATGACAACCGCCGCTGCTGCCCTGTTGCCGACGCTGGCCTCTGCCGCACAAAATTACACGCCGGGCCTGGTGGACAGCCTCTTGGCTGAAGGCAAAACTGTATTCATCGATTTCAAAACCGACTGGTGCACCACATGTGCCGCCCAGGAACGGGTGATCGGCGGGCTGTTGTCAAACAACCCTGAATACGCCGAAAACATCGCCTTCGTGAATGTGGATTGGGACAATTACGCAAATGACGAACTGTCCATCCGCCTGCGCATTCCCCGCCGATCCACCCTTGTGGTGCTAAAAGGCGAGGAAGAACTGGGCCGCATCGTTGCTGGCACATCCCGCAGCCAGATCCAGGCCCTGATGGACACGGCCCTGACCGCAGCCACGGCTTAACCAGTCTGTGCGGGGGCATCCGTTGATGTGCCCGCGCGCCCCCCTGACACCCAGCTGACCGCTTTTTCGCCAAGGCTGCGGAATTTTCCAGATGTGTTTTCCAGCTTGTTCATCCATTCCGGATCTGGCGTTTGCCCTTCGGTCACTTTGAAATAGGCTTGCAACAGACAGGCAATCGCGAAGGGTTCAATCAACGCGGCCTTCACAGCCCAGGCGAAGATGATCGCAAAGACAAACCCGCCTGCAGACCAGCCACCCGGGATCATATAAACAACCGCACCCGCCGGGGCGAGCATGATCAGAAACACCACAAAAGATAGAATATAGCTAACGATTGTGATGATCGCGGCATTCTTTAGCATCGGCTTTGCGTTTTGGGCATATAGCACCAGGGCCTCTTGTGCGCCGGTCCAAGGGTTTTCGACCTTTTCGCGGATCAGATGGGCAAGGATCACCTCATCAATCAGGCCAACCGCAACCTTTAGAAAAGCGCGCACAAGGTTCATTATCCCATCAAGGCCAGGAATGGGCAAAAGGGATGCAATCCCCTGCACAAGGCCCGTTACCGCACGAATGACACCTTTGATCAGGCGATCAATCGCAAACAGCACATTCGCCTGGGCAAAGCGTTCTTTTACAATTCCCTGCGCATAGGCAATCTGACCTTTGCCACCTGGGATGTCGCGCCCTTCAAGATATTCAATCATCACCGCAATATGGCCAGCCTTAACCATATACAGGATATAATCGCGCATGAAAAACAGCGCAGCCCCTGCAATACCAAAGCCAGCCGCACCGCCCCATAGTGTGGAAGAGGCCTGAAAACCGTCATCCCCCATAGCACCAACACCCCAACCGATGCCCGCGCCCGTACCCGTTGCCAGGATCCAAGCGACAGCAATGCCAAAATACACAGCCATTCGAAAGAAAAGGAAAGGCGCGGTTTTGCGCATCACCGACATAGATGTGGAAAAAGAAAAGTCGCTCATAGTATTCTCCGATAAAATTATGGTGGAATGCAAAAACACCCCGGCGTTGACGCCAGGGTTACAAAATAAACAGTGTTATTCAAAAACAGGGGCAAAGGGCCGGAAGATTATCCGATAACACCCTGATTTTCGCCGACTTGCCCGCGGTGCAGCAGCACGTGATCCAGAACCACACAGGCCATCATCGCTTCGCCAACCGGTACCGCACGCACACCGACACAAGGGTCATGACGGCCTTTGGTGACGACTTCAATTGGGGTGCCGTCTTTGCGAATGGATTGGCGCGGGGTTAGGATGGACGACGTCGGTTTCACCGCAAACCGCACAACCACGTCTTGCCCGGTGGAAATGCCACCCAGAATGCCACCGGCATGGTTTGACGAATATTCCGGGCCGTTTTCACCCATAAAGATTTCATCTGCATTGTCAGTACCGGTCAGGCGCGACGCGGCCATGCCTTCGCCGATTTCAACACCTTTCACAGCGTTGATCGACATCATCGCAGCGGCCAAATCAGTGTCTAACTTGGCGTAAATCGGTGCGCCAAGGCCCGCAGGCAGGTTTTGTGCGATGACTTCAACCGTCGCCCCGACCGAATTATGTTCCTTGCGGATCTTCTGCAGGTAATCTTCCCAAGCTGGGGCCGCATTCGCATCAGGCAACCAGAAATCATTGCCTTCAATCGCACCCAGATCAATTTTAGAACGATCCAGTTCCATCGCCCCCATAGCGGTCATGTAACCGACGATCTGCACCTTAGGCAGCAGGTGGTTCAGCACGGCGCGCGCAAGCCCCCCCGCGGCCACACGTGCCGCAGTTTCACGGGCAGAAGACCGCCCACCACCACGATAATCGCGATTGCCGTATTTCTGGTGATAGGTGATATCCGCGTGCCCCGGACGGAAGGTATTGGCAATGTCGCCGTAATCTTTGCTGCGTTGATCGGTGTTCTCGATCATCAGCTGAATAGAGGTGCCGGTTGTCTTACCCTCAAACACGCCGGACAGGATACGCACCTGATCCGGTTCATTGCGCTGGGTCATGTTTTTGTTCTGGCCGGGGCGACGCTTGTCCAGGAATTGCTGAATAAAAGCTTCATCCACCGGCACATTCGGCGGGCAGCCGTCTACAGTCGCACCCAATGCAGGCCCGTGGCTTTCGCCCCAAGTGGTCACACGAAAAAGATGTCCGAATGTATTCATGCTCATGGTGGCGCTCCTGTTCTTCGACTGTCTTTAGCCGGAAACGTTGGCGTAGAAAAGAGCGGGCATAAAAAAGGCCACCTCATCGATGGCCTTTAAAACTTGTTTTAATTGTATTCGTTGATCAGAGTACGCTGGCCCTTGAACAAAGGCACTGAGTTTACAGACGCATCCCGACCAAATGGAAGAGTCAGGGCAACACCAAATTGCTTGCCGTCATCTCCGAAGTAATCAACGTCAGCCAATTCCAGCGTCAGATAGGCAGGCCGGTCAAATGTTATTGCGCTAACGTTAATATCGGTTCCTATCGCAGTCAGGGAAAATTGATCTCCTGAATTCCGATCCCGTTGATGGCGAACAAAAATGCTAACGCCGTCCGATGCCATATAACGCGCGGCAAGTCCGTGCACCCCATAGCCGTCCTCTCCCGGCTGTTCGACCCGGCCATTAAACCCATGCACGCGAAAACGGTCAAAATCATAGATTCCTTCTATACCGTAGATTTCGACGGTATCTGGGTCGTCACCTGAACGTTGCATGCCCAAATTCTGATAAAAAACCCCTATCCGACCATTACCAACCCGCACATACGGCTGCACGTATCCCCCCTTATAGACGCCATAGTTTTCATTATCGTAATTTTCATCCGTGTAACTCAGGCCAAGGGTCAGACCAAAACGCGACCCCAACCCCAGATCAGTCAACGCTGTGACACGACGAACAGAGCCATCAGTACCACCATCGTTAATGGATGAATCAGAAATACTAAGGCTACCAGAGTATTCCAAAGACTGCGCGCCCACCATGGCAGGCAGCCAAATCCCAAACGCCAAGACACCAATTAACATTTTTTGAGTAGAAAATTTCTCAAACATAGGTTCCCCCAATAATTGTTCTATAGCTGAGGCATAAAGCGCGCCATGCACCCGGTCTATGTTATGGAAAAATTAAATTCTGAAACGTTACCCCTATGGCACATTGCTAAGGCGAGATTTCCCTAATAAGTTGTGAACCCCTATCCAAATTACGGGCCCAACGTAGCGCGCCTATTCGTCCTCGTCTTCAACCAGAGTATCGCCAAGGGGAACGCGATCCCCAAAAGGCCGCATCAGGGAAGACGCGGCCTCGATCATGGCTTTGTATCAAGTTATTTGGCGAAAGCCGGATAATTCGAAAACATGCTGACCAGAGCCAACGTTCTGACATCGACACGCGAGATTTCAAAGGTTGTATGTACCGGTAAAATCAAACCTGTTCATATCCGCTTTGGGCAAAAGGCTATCGTAATTTGCCTGTTTAAACCCTGCATCTAACGTAAAACGATCACCAAACCCAAACTCACCACGTACACCGATGATATTGCCATCCAAGGTCGGGCCATTGTCCGGCAAATCTGCCTGTTGAAAACCCAAGCCAACCTCGGCCCCTTTAAATTCAAATGCAGTTGCCGATGTTCCAGTGCAAACGACCGCAGCCGTTGCTAATAAAATTGACTTCATCTTCCCTCACAGGTTTCGTATTTTTTGTAAGTTATGGGGAAGATACAAGAAATGAGACCAGAATGTGGCAAGGCGGAAGGCTCCCCCCCTTATTTATTAGGCATTTCCTAAGTGGCACATTTTCCTTCGCGAATGGCAGAAACTATCCAGACGATACACGTCTTGCACCTGAAGGTGACTGGCTTTACAAGCGAACCTACCTCGGGGGGCCTATCTGGCTGAGATGCGCAAGCGGACCCGTAGAACCTGAACCGGTTAAGACCGGCGGAGGGAAGGTTGAGATGAACTCATCCAGACATCCGCCCGTCGGCAATGAAAAGGATGAGATATGAAATATCTTACACTCGCCGCGGGACTTTGTGCAGCCACTGTAGCTGGCGCAGAGACCCCAATTCTAAACGTTTATACATATGACAGCTTCACGTCTGATTGGGGCCCTGGCCCCGCGATTGAAGCCGCCTTTGAAGACATCTGCAGCTGTGATCTACAGTTTTCAGCCGTAGGCGATGGCGCAGCCCTGATCGCACGCCTGAACTTGGAAGGTGATCACTCTGAAGCCGACGTTGTGCTTGGCATCGACACAAACCTTGCGGATCAGGCCTTGGCCGATCAGTTCTTTGTGCCGCATACGCTGGAAAACCCTGCGCTGACCCTGCCGATTGAATGGGATAACGCAACTTATGTTCCATATGACTGGGGCTATTTCGCCTTTGTCTATGACACCACAAAAACAGACACTATTCCTGCGAATTTCCGTGATTTGGCGGCCTCTGATCTGAAAGTTGTGATCCAGGATCCGCGCACGTCCACCCCCGGCCTTGGCCTGATGATGTGGATAAAAGCGGCCTATGGCGACGAAGCCCCTGCAATCTGGACGGATTTGTCTGACAATATCGTCACCGTCACCAAAGGCTGGTCCGAATCCTACGGCATGTTCCTTGAAGGCGAAGCCGACATGGCCCTGTCCTATACCACGTCCCCAGCCTACCACCTGATTGTGGAAGAAGATGCGTCCAAGTCTGCAGCAGCCTTTGACGAAGGCCACTACATGCAGATCGAAGTCGCCGCCGTGACCAAATCTGCAGATCAGCCGGAGCTGGCGCAACAATTCTTGGAATTCATGATTTCAGACGCCGCGCAGACCATTTTACCAACCACCAACTGGATGTATCCAGCAGCAACACCTGCCGCCGGTCTGCCAGAAGGGTTCGAAACTTTGACGGTGCCAGAAAAATCCCTACTGATCCCAGCAGAAGATGCAGGTTCTATACGCGAAGCGGCATTGGCTGAATGGCTCGACGCGCTTTCACAATAACGCCTTTAGGCGTCTGGGGGGCGGCTGCGGCCGCCCTTTTGCTGTTTCTGACTCTTGGCACGCTTATTGCCGTTGCCCTACGCGCTGAGTTTTCACAGGGGTTGGGGCCTGCTGATATTGCGGCGCTAAAGTTCACGCTGACACAGGCGTTCTTTTCGGCCCTGATTTCCACGGCTCTGGCCATCCCCATTGCCCGCGCTTTGGCGCGGCGGCGTTTTCCCGGGCGCCAGATCCTGATTACATTGCTGGGCGCCCCCTTTATCCTTCCAGTGATCGTTGCGGTTCTGGGGTTGCTCGCGGTGTTTGGCAGATCCGGTTTGTTCAATCAGATCCTGAACAGCCTTGGCATCGAAACAGTGTCTATTTATGGGTTTTCGGGCGTATTACTGGCGCATGTGTTTTTCAATCTTCCCCTTGCAACGCGCCTGATGTTGCAAGCATGGCTTACCATTCCCGGGGAACGCTTTCGTTTGGCACAGAGCCTAGGTTTACCCCCCCGCGCTGTGTTTCGTCAGATCGAACTGCCGATGCTGCGCGAAATCATTCCAGGAATTTTCGCCGTGATTTTCCTGATCTGCACCACCAGTTTCGCCGTCGCCTTGACCCTTGGCGGCGGACCGCGTGCAACCACAATTGAACTGGCAATTTATCAGGCTCTGCGCAGTGATTTCGACCCAGGAAAAGCTGCAATGCTTGCTGGTATTCAGTTTCTGATTTGTAGCCTCGCCGCTACAACCGCGTGGTATTTCACACGTCAGCAGGAAACCGCAGCTGGGCTTGATCGGTCGATCAACCGGCTGGATGTGGCGTCACCTTTGTTACGGGGCATGGATGCGTTCTGGCTGACATTGGCTGCGGCTTTTGTTGTCCTTCCGCTGCTCATGGTCATTCAACGGGGGCTGATGCAGGTTCTGACCCTGCCCGAAGTCGTCTGGTTGGCCGCAGGTCGGTCTGTGATGATGGCCTTGCTATCCGCCATTGTGATGCTGATCCTCGTTGTGCCCTTGGCATTAATTGCTGCGAAACGCCGCCGCGCCTGGCCAGAAGCCGTGGCGTATCTTTCTGTTTCCGCCTCTCCTTTGGTCATCGGAACGGGCCTTTTCATTCTGCTAAACCCACATTTTAATCCGCGAGATCTGGCACTGCCTATCACCATTCTGGTCAACGCAGCGATGGCGGTGCCCTTTGCATTGCGCGCCCTTTTGCCTGCAATACGAGAGGTGGAACGCAACTGGACCCCGCTGGCGGATCAATTGGGTATAACAGGATTGGCGCGGTTTCGACTGGTGATATTGCCACGCGTGCAGGCACCCCTTGGATTTGCACTGGGGCTGACGGCGGCTTTATCAATGGGGGACTTGGGCGTTGTGGCCCTGTTCGCCGACCCCGAGGCCGGTACATTGCCCCTGATGATCTATCGCCTGATGGGCGCATATCGCATGGATCAGGCGGCGGGCGCTGCCTTGCTTTTATTATGCCTCAGTCTTGCGATTTTCATGATATTTGAGCGTGGAGGACAACGACATGCTGACACTTGATGGCCTGCATCTGAAACAAGGGGATTTTTCCCTAACAGCGGATTTCACCCTTCATCCAGGACGGAAGATCACCGTAATTGGCGCGTCTGGCGGAGGAAAATCGACGTTGCTGGCGGCGATAGCCGGGTTTCTGGCCCCGACATCCGGTCAGATTTTCTGGAAGGATGAAAATCTGACAGAGAAACCGCCGTCGAAACGTCCGATCAGCATGATTTTTCAGGACAACAATTTGTTCCCCCATCTGAATGCCACGCAAAATATCGGCCTTGGGATATCGCCATCTTTGCGCCTAAGTGCGGCAGATCATCAGCGGATAGAGGCCGCCCTTGCGCGCGTGGGACTGGCAGAGATGGCCACGCGTAAACCCGCAGAATTGTCTGGCGGGCAAATCGCACGCGTGGCACTGGCAAGGCTGCTTGTGCAGGGCAACCCTGTGGTTTTGCTGGACGAACCTTTTGCCGCGCTTGGTCCGGCCATGCGTGCTGAAATGCTGGATCTGGTGGCAGAGCTGGTCGAGGAAACTGGCGCAACCCTGTTGATGGTCACCCATGCGCCGGAGGATGCAAAACGCATCTCGGATCAGGTGATTCTTGTGGCAGATCATCATGCCCATGCCCCGGTAGACACGAAACATCTGTTTGAAAACCCACCTGACGCTATGCGTGATTGGCTTGGATAAGGCTCAAAAAAAGCCCCGCCGGATGGGCGGGGCTTTTTAATTTAGGGGAAGGTCGGCTTAGCCGTCGCTTTTCAGCTTTTTACCTTTAACACCCGCCCAGAGACGTTTGTTGGTCAGGTAAAGCAGAACAGACAGCAGCACCAGGATGCCAACACCGATGAAACCAGCCTGTTTACGGGCCATCATCTTGGGTTCAGCAGTCCACATCAGGAAGGCAGAAACATCTTCCGCCATCTGGTGAACGGTCGCAGGTGTGCCGTCGGCATATTCAACGCGATCATCAAACAGAGGCGGCGCCATGGAAATGTTCCCACCGGCAAAGGTGTCGTTGCCATACAGCCCATCTTCGTCGTGACCATTATAGCTGGTCAGCAAAGATGCGATATATTCAGGGCCACCCATACCATAAACGATCTGGTTGATACCAAGGCCCGCAGGGCCGTGGAAACCCGCACGTGCCTTCGCCATCAGGGTCAGGTCAGGTGCGCCAGCTGCTGTGTTCGCAGGAAACTTATCCGCAGGCACAGCAGGACGGTAATCGTCGGTTTCAGGATCATAAACTTCGACAGTTGCTGCATATGCACGCGCCTGGTCCGGCGTATAAGACGGGCCACCTTCATCAGAAAGGTTGCGGAAGTACAGATACTGCAGACCGTGACAAGCTGAACAAACCTCGGTGTAAACCTGAAGGCCGCGCTGCAGCTGATCGCGATCGAAGGTCCCAAAGGGGCCCTCGAAAGAGAAGTCAAAGTCTTCGATGTGTTGCTCACCACCACCGGCAGCCATCGCACCAGATGTTAGGCCAAGGCTTACAACGGCTGAGATCAGAATATTTTTGAACATAGAACTGATCCTTTCTTAGTTGGCTGACTTATCAGCGCCCGGGTAATGGGCGTTGAAGTCGGCTTCGATGGAGTCTGGCAGAGCATCTGGTTTCTCGATGACACCCAACAGCGGCAGGATCACGAAGAAATACGCGAACCAGTAAGTTGCTGCGATCAGTGAGATCCAGTCGTATGGGAAGTCAGTCGGACGCGCGCCAACCCACATCAATACGAAGAAATCAACAACCAGAACAGCGAACCACATGCGGAACATCGGACGGTAACGACCGGAACGTACGCTTGATGTGTCCAGCCATGGGGCCAGAGCCATCGCAACGATCGCACCGAACATCGCCAGAACACCGAAGAATTTCGCATCAACAATACCGCCGGTCAGAAGTTCGACCAACTGCACGGCCCAGACTTCGCCAGTGAAGGCACGCAGGATCGCGTAGAACGGCAGGAAGTACCATTCAGGAACGATGTGCGCAGGTGTCGCCAGAGCATTCGCAGGCACATAGTTATCCGGGTGACCCAGGTAGTTTGGCATAAAGCCAACGATAGCCCAGAAGATTGTCAGGATAACAGCCAGCGCGAACAGATCTTTGATCACAAAGTAAGGCCAGAATGGCAGTGTGTCTTTTTTGACTTCTGCAAGATCCTTACGACGCACTTCAACACCAGTTGGGTTGTTGTTGCCAGTGTGGTGGAACGCCCAGATGTGAACAATCACAAGGCCCGCAATCACGAACGGCAGCAGATAGTGCAGCGAGAAGAAACGGTTCAGAGCAGGTTGACCAACAGCGCCAGCACCCAAAAGCCAGGTTTGCAGAGCTTCACCCAGACCAGGAACCGCACCGAACAGACCGGTGATAACCGCTGTCCCGTGGAAAGACATCTGACCCCATGGCAGAACATAACCCATAAAGGCTGTGCCCATCATCAGGAGATAGATCAGCATGCCGATCACCCATGTGATTTCACGCGGTGCTTTGTAAGACCCGTAGTACAGACCACGGAAGATGTGCGCGTAAACAGCCACGAAGAACAGTGAAGCACCGTTCATGTGAACGTAACGGATCATGTGACCGCCGTTTACGTCACGCATGATGTGTTCGATTGACGCGAAGGCCAGATCAACATGCGGGGTGTAATGCATTACAAGAACGATACCTGTAACGATTTGCAGAACCAGACAGAAGGTCAGGACAATGCCCCAGATCCACATCCAGTTCAGGTTTTTCGGCGTAGGCGCCGTCAGTGTTGTGTAGAGCAGACCAAGAATTGGAAGACGGGAATCAACCCATTTTTCAATGCCTGTCTTTGGCTCATAGATGTCGTGCGGAAGACCAGACATTAAGATTCCTCCCCAAGCTGAACAGTGTTTTCATCAACAAAGAACGCGATCGGAACCGGAAGGTTCTCAGGTGCCGGGCCCTTACGGATACGACCAGCAGTGTCATAGTGCGAACCGTGGCATGGGCAGAACCAGCCATGGAAATCACCAGCACCGTCGCCCAGTGGAACGCAGCCAAGGTGTGTACACACACCCATCATGATCAACCATTTACCTTCTTCATCGAGGGTACGGTTTTCATCAGACGCGTCAGCACCAGTGCTGCGGTTTTCGTTGCGCGCTTCTGCATCGATGAGTTCACTCATCTCAACGGCGCGACCAGCTTCGATTTCCTCTTCCGTCCGGTGACGGATGAAAACCGGCTTGCCCTGCCATTTAACAGTCAGCTGTGTGCCCGGGGAAATCCCGGAAATATCTACTCGGATAGAGGCCAGAGCCAGCACGTCCGCGCTTGGATTCATCTGATTAACCAGCGGCAGAACAACTGCGCCAGTTGCAACGGCGGCGGTGCCACCAGTCGCGTAATAGAGAAAATCCCGACGGGTGCCTTCGTGATCATCTGTGTGGGACACGAGTGTTTCTCCCTTTCAGGTATCGTGAGGTGCCATAACGACGACGGACCACGCGCAAGCGTAGCCTTCCGGCGGTGTTTAGCCCGCGGATATGGCTACGTCCAGCAGACATTGATGGCGAAACGCAATTTATGCATATTTGTCGCGGAAAATACGCAATTTTATCGCTCTGTTTCAGTCAGGTTTAACGCATCATTTACCATCTGGTTTGCGGCAGATCCGGGGACATCGCGCCAAAGCACCGGAAATATGTACCGCCTTACGCCCCTGTTTCACGCGATAAACGGGCTGTAATTGAATAACAAACAGGCCAATCATATAGTCTCCGATATAAATATTATGCCGGATAAATCCTATCTCGCCACCCCAGTTGCCAATCATATCATTCCCAGGAAGGACCTTTTTATGCGTCGCTTGTTTATCATTCTTTTCTGTCAGCTGTGCCTGAGTGCGCCCGTCTTTGCGCAGGATCTTCCCCGGCTATATCGCGTGGTTGATGTGGCTGCGAATGATGTTCTGAATATCCGCCAGCATCCCTCAGCTGACAGCCCTATCATAGGCGTACTGCACCCCGGTGCTGACAAGGTTGAAGTCACACACGCCTTAACTGATGGGCGCTGGGGGCATGTAAATTCCGGCGAACAATCCGGTTGGGTCTATATGCGTTACATGCAGGATATGGGGGATCCGTCCTGGTGGGAATTAAAACGCCCGCTGTTTTGCTTTGGTACGGAACCGTTCTGGAATACCGTTATTGATGCCGATACCTCTGGTGGGATGCGCTTTCAAAGGCCTGGCCATGAACGTCAGGATTTTCAATATGACTGGATGCGCAGGGATACCGGCTTTGGCACGCCTGACAGCCCCAAGGGTGTTGCTGCAAATTTCGCAAGCCCAGAACGTCGGTCGGTCGCGATCCTTCAGGACGCCTCATGCGGGGACGGTATGAGCGACCGTGACTACAGCATTTCCATTCGCCTGATTATGTCCTTGGCGGATCCCGATAATAAATACGCAAGTGAGGTTTACGATGGGTGCTGTAGCCTGACCCGCCCTTGAAATCAGGATACTTTCAGGATGCAGTATCAGGGCGTAGGTTGCCCTTATAAGCAACCACATGGCCGATCAGAGGTAGCTGCACCTGCACATCGAACCGAAACAAACCATCCGCGTCGGTTTCAAAGGTTTCACCGCGTGGCAAAAGGAACTTTGGCAGAGGCATAGAAAACAACGTCCAGCGACGGGGAATCAATTGTAATTTGCCCCCCGTCACAACAACAGCCAGCGCGATTTTCAGCGGCCCAAACGTTTCTGTCAAAAGGCCGGTGTTGCGCCCCTGTCCGACACTTTGATGGGTCTGGAATTTATACCCACCAAAATCACGTTGCCAGAGTTCGCCTTTTTCATCGGGCGTGAATGTTACCGTGACCGGCCCATCGGCATCCTGCGTCGGAAACCCCGACAGGCGCGCCGCAAACCGCCCTAGAATAGATTGCGCCGCGCGGGTTGTGACATGCCCGCTCCAGCTGCGGGTATCACGACTGTCATGCAATCTGCCTACGGGTTCAGGCAAATCATCAAAAGCATCCCCCAAAACCACGCGATACAGCGGCTGATCAATCTGATCTTCACGAAAACCTGTGGTGATGTCACGGTTTGCAAAAGACGTGTCATAGTCCGCAAGTTCAAGGGCATGTACCGCCGCACGCGCGCCGGGGGCAGGCGTTTCACCCTGCATCGCCTTACGGATCAGCGTTTCAATCGCCATGGAAGGTACATAAGGGCCGTCATCCCCCTCTGCCAGCATATGCCAAGATCGCGTCACCATCTGACCCTTGCGTGCGCCGGTTCTGGCCGGGCCCTTGACCTCTATATACATGCCACCGCGATGTTCCCCGAATTTCAACAGATTCAGAATTCGGTAACACAATGGCGCAAGCCAGGTCAGCGCGGGTAAACTTAGCATCACACGTAGTTTGGCCAATACATTCAGAATACGATGCAGACCTTCGGGTCCAGGCCCCGCACCCATCCAGATATCACGCAATCCCGGCATCTCTGGTGGTAAAACCTGCAATTCAGGAACGTCCACCAAGGAAAACCTGATATTGCGCAAGGGCAGACAGCCCGGGGGCGCAATCGTGTAGTACCGGCTTTCGCCCAGCGCCACGCCAGTGGTTTTCACCCCACCCCGCATCAATGGCACGCGATTCCCGGCATAGCCCACAACCGCACGCATCACGTTCAGTCCAACCCCGGCAAAAGGGGAAGGGGCAATACCGCCCTCAACCGATTGCACGTCCATGTCCTGTTCGAAATGACGCAACACCGCCGCGGTCAAAACCGGATAACTGCTGACACCAGACAAAACAAAAATGCCTGCCGCCTTAGCTGGCGTATCGAATTGTGCGACCCCGGCGACAAAATCGGCACCATCCGCGAAATCAAGGTAATTCACCTGGGCATCCAAGCAGGCTTTGATCACGTGATACGGATCATCGCCATAATTCTGAAAAGGCCCCGTCGCGTCCACTAGAAGATCCGGATCATGTTGGGCAAGCGTCGTTGCGATCCTGTCACGGCTGGCCAAGACCGGCGTGAAAGCCCCATGCAGATCGCAAAACGCCTGCGCTTTGTCAAAGCTGCGCCCCGCAATCAGAATATCAGCGCCTTGAAGATCCGCGATCAATTCCGCCAGACGCCCACCAAAAACACCATACCCGCCTAGGATCAGGATTTTCATGCGGGTTATCCCGGTACAGTCGCCATCATCGATGGGCGCGCTGCAAAGGTTTCATACCAGGCCGCCAGTTCAGGCCGGCCTTCGCGCCAGTTCCTGTCCGCATTGCGCAGATCGAGATAGCCCAGCGCGGCAGCAACTGCAATTTGCCCTGCATTCAGAGGGGCATGCAGATGGGCGATCCAGCGGGATTCGATGACATCAAGCGCCGCTGCGATTTTATCCCACTGACCCTCTGACCAGGCCTCAAACCGCAATTCTTCCGGACGCAGACGCCATTCATAGGCCATCAACAGGGCGGCATCGATAATACCCTCGCCCGTGGCCTCAAGCACCTGAATATCCCAGGTCGCATCCCCCAGACCGTAAAGTCCGGCATTCACGCGGGCATCTAGGTAACGGCAAATGATCCGGCTGTCATAAATTGCGCCACCATCTTCACGCACCAGCGCAGGCACTTTAGTCAGCGGGTTCACAGCAGCAAAACCATCCGCAGGGTCAAGTGGCGTGCCGGAGGTTGTCACCAGTTCCACATCGTTCAGCTGTCCTGTTTCGTGCAGGATCACCATCACTTTGCGCACATAAGGGGAAGTCGGAGAGTGATGAAGTTTCATAATCAGATCCTGTTGTCAGTTTGTCAGTCAGTTTTGCGAAATTTCAGGCGCGCAAAGACACTGGCATCAACTTCCATCCCCGGGCCCGATTTGCCAAGCCTGATAATGCGCCGAAACCGTCCGGTGGCATTATGTTGCCCCGTTTCGCGACGCAAAGTCACACCTTCTTCAATCTTATCGTGGGCGTCTTCTTCGGACTGATCCCTTCGCCCGATCTTAATCTGACGCGATACAGCATAAGTTGTCAGGGCAACTGATCCGTAACGCAAAGCAAAACTGGTCAGAACAGGCAAGGTCGGAAGGACAGGTAAAGGCATCATGGTCTCCTTACCTGTTAATATAGTGCGTTATTGCAAAATTTCCAGTTCACCGCGCAACGCGCAGGGTCACATTGATCCGCCCGCCCTTGGGCAGCAACCCCGATGATCCATAACGGATCTTGTCAATTCCATGCCAAGCAAGCCGCGCATCCCCGCCCATAACAACCACATCCCCAGACTGCAGCCAGATCGTATCTGTTTTGCCGCCTTTGTCACATCCACCGACACGCAACAGGCCCTCATCCCCCAGTGATACAGACACAACGGGACAGGTCAGATCTGCCTCATCCCGGTCCTGATGCATGCCCATACGGGCGTTCTGACCATAGAAATTGATCAGGCAACTGTCTGGCTGGCGCTTTGTGTCTGCCACGGCATCCCAGAGGTTCAGCAAAACATCGGGGATATCAGGCCAGCTTTGTCCCGTCGGGTGCTTATCAATATAACGGTAGCCTTTTTCATCCGAATACCAGCCAAAACGACCTGCGGATGTCATTTGCACAGACATTCTGCGCCCGCCCGCGGTTTGCGGGGTAAAAACCGGGGCTTTTGTGGCGACAGCGCGCAGTGCATTTACAAGATCAGCCTGCACATCACGCGCCAAAAGACCTTTGTAAATATGAAAGCCCTGCAACTTCAGAACGGGTATCTGTGAAAGCGAGAGATTTGTCATTTTTCTTTTATTAACCCTGTTATTACCATTTTCCTGGCAAAAAACCCCGCATTCTTCACGTTTTCCTGCGAATCCGTGATCTGAACGCTTGCAGCATAAACTCGTGATCCTTATATACCCTGCGAAGCCAGATCAGGGCTGCCCGTTTCTTGCGCAAATTGCAAAAAGAAACAGGTGAACTGATCTGAAAATTGGGATCGGCACCTGGATGCCTATTCACGGATCCAGGCACCACTATATCGCCTATGAGAAGGAACTGAACACTATGGCAAAAGTCATTGGTATTGACCTCGGGACTACAAACTCCTGTATCGCAATCATGGATGGGTCGCAGCCCCGCGTTATCGAAAACGCAGAAGGTGCGCGCACAACACCATCTATCGTCGCTTTCACTGACGACGAACGTCTGGTTGGCCAGCCTGCAAAACGCCAGGCTGTCACAAACCCAGACAACACCATTTTCGGTGTGAAACGCCTGATCGGCCGTCGTTTTGACGATGCCGCCCTTGCGAAAGATCTGAAAAACCTGCCATTCAACGTCATCAACGGCGGCAATGGCGATGCATGGGTAGAAGCCAAGGGCGAGAAATACTCTCCAAGCCAGGTTTCCGCATTCATCCTTGGTAAAATGAAGGAAACCGCCGAAAGCTATCTCGGCGAAGAAGTAACACAGGCGGTTATCACCGTTCCTGCGTATTTCAACGATGCGCAACGTCAGGCGACAAAAGACGCCGGTAAAATCGCTGGTCTTGAAGTTCTGCGTATCATCAACGAGCCAACAGCGGCTGCGCTGGCATACGGCCTTGATAAAGAAGAAACACAAACCATCGCGGTTTATGACCTTGGTGGCGGTACCTTCGACGTAACCATCCTGGAAATCGACGACGGGTTGTTCGAAGTTAAATCCACCAACGGTGACACGTTCCTTGGCGGTGAAGACTTTGACATGCGCATCGTGAACTACCTTGCGGATGAGTTCAAAAAAGAAAACGGCGTAGACCTGACCAAAGATAAAATGGCCCTGCAGCGTCTGAAAGAAGCTGCGGAAAAAGCGAAGATCGAACTGTCTTCTGCAAGCCAGACCGAGATCAACCAACCGTTTATCTCTATGGGTTCTGACGGCGCGCCATTGCACATGGTTCTGAAACTGACACGTGCGAAACTGGAAAGCCTGGTTGCTGACCTGATCAAAGCGTCTATCAAACCTTGTAAAGATGCGCTGAAAGATGCTGGTCTTTCTGTTGGTGACATCGACGAGGTTGTTCTTGTTGGCGGCATGACCCGTATGCCTAAAGTGATCGAAGAAGTGACAAAATTCTTCGGTAAAGAACCGCACAAAGGTGTGAACCCTGACGAAGTTGTGGCATCTGGTGCGGCAATCCAGGCCGGTGTTCTGCAGGGTGACGTGAAAGACGTTGTTCTTCTTGACGTGACACCGCTGTCTTTGGGCATCGAAACGCTTGGTGGTGTGTTCACGCGTCTTATCGACCGCAACACAACCATCCCAACCAAGAAATCCCAGATCTTCTCAACTGCGGAAGACAACCAGAACGCTGTGACAATTCGTTGTTTCCAGGGTGAACGTGAAATGGCTGCGGACAACAAGATCCTGGGTCAGTTCAACCTTGAAGAAATCCCACCAGCGCCACGCGGTCTGCCACAGATCGAAGTGACATTTGACATCGACGCAAACGGCATTGTTTCCGTTGGCGCGATGGACAAAGGCACTGGTAAAGAACAAAAAATTACCATTCAGGCGTCTGGCGGTCTGTCCGATGAAGACATCGAAGCAATGGTAAAAGACGCGGAAGAAAACGCCGAGTCCGATAAAGAGCGTAAAGAACTGATCGAAGCACGGAACCAGGCCGAAAGCCTGATCCACAGCACCGAGAAGTCCATGGAAGAGCACAAAGACAAAGTCGACCCAACCACCATCGAGGCGATTGAACTGGCGATTGTTGCTCTGAAAGACGATCTAGATAAAGAAGATGCAACTGCTGAGAAAATCAAAGCGGGCGTTCAGAACGTAACTGAATCCGCAATGAAACTTGGCGAAGCGATCTACAAAGCATCCGCAGAAGAAGCTGGCGAAGAAGAGCCCGCAGGCGCGGACGAGATGGCAGCTGGCGCGGACGACGACATCGTTGACGCCGACTTCGAAGATCTCGACGAAGACAAAAAACCTTCTTAAGGGCATTCGCTCTGTTAGCCGGCCTGGAAATGTCCGGGCCGGCTTCTGCGTTCCCAAAGGGGAAATATGATGTCAAAGCGCGACTATTACGAAACGCTCGGGGTTTCTAAAGGTGCCTCAGCGGACGAAATTAAAAAAGGCTATCGCAAGAAAGCCAAAGAACTGCATCCGGATCGCAACGCCGATAACCCGGCCGCTGAGGATCAGTTCAAAGAGGCCAATGAGGCCTATGAAGTTTTGAAAGATGCCGACAAGAAAGCTGCCTATGACCGCTATGGTCACGCGGCCTTTGAAGGTGGCATGGGCGGCGGTGGCCGTGGTCATCCTGGTGGACAGGGCGACTTTGGTTCTGCTTTCTCGGACATTTTCGAAGATCTCTTCGGGGGTGGCGGCGGTTTTGGCGGTCAGGGTCCTGGACGTGGGCGTTCACGCGCAACACGTGGTGCCGATCTGCGCTATAACCTGCGTGTCACATTGGAAGAAGCATGGGGCGGCCTGCAGAAAACCATTTCTGTTCCCACCTCAGTGTCCTGTGGCGAATGTAGCGGCACCGGTGCGGAAAGCGGCGCTGAACCGACTACCTGCCCCACATGTTCGGGCATGGGCAAAGTACGTGCGCAACAGGGGTTCTTCACCGTTGAACGCACCTGTCCAACCTGTCAGGGCGCTGGTCACAAGATCACCAATCCTTGCAAATCCTGCCATGGTGCCGGACGTCAGGAAAAGGAACGTTCGCTTTCTGTGAACATCCCGAAAGGTGTGGAAACAGGCACACGTATCCGTCTGTCTGGTGAAGGCGAAGCTGGCCTGCGTGGCGGCCCATCCGGTGACCTTTATATCTTCATCGAAGTGCGTGATCACGATATCTTCCAGCGCGACAGCGAACATCTGTATTGCCGCGTTCCGGTATCGATGGCCTCTGCATCGCTTGGTGGTGATATCGAAGTTCCAACCATCGATGGCGGTCGTTCCCGGGTGAAAATCCCGTCTGGCAGCCAGTCTGGTCGTCAGATGCGTTTGCGTTCAAAAGGCATGCCGCGCCTGCGTGGTGGCGGTGTTGGCGATATGTATATCGAGCTTGCAGTGGAAACACCTGTGAACCTCACAAGCCGTCAAAAAGAAATTTTGCGCGAATTTGATGAAATTGCCGCAGATAATAATCCCGAAAGTTCTAGCTTTTTCTCAAAAGTAAAAACCTTCTGGGACGGCATGAAAAGCTCATAAAATCAAAGAATAAGGCGGCTTTCAGGGCCGCCTTATTTCTTTATGCCCCGTGATCTTTCCTATCCTTAATGGCTTACTTAACGAATTCTTCAGCGAATCGTTCAAATAAAGAACATATGGGAAACATTGGTCACTTTTCAGAAATGCCACTGCCGCTGTTCGAAAGCGACGAAGCCGTTGTCACAACAACGCCGCCTGCAGCGGTTCCGTCTTACCTGAAAGATCATCGTAAACGGCTGCGCCAGCGGTTTTTTGATGGGGGCGCAAACGCTGTCCCTGATTATGAGATGCTGGAATTGATCTTGTTCCGTGCCATCCCCCGCCGCGATGTAAAACCACTGGCTTTTGCCTTGCTGGAAGTCTTTGGCGACTTTAATCGTGTTATCTCCGCCCCGATCAGGCGCCTTGCCGAGGTGCCCGGCGTCGGAAGCTCTGTTATACAAGAATTAAAGATTGTCGAAGCCGCAGCCCAACGTATGGCGCGATCGAAAGTCATGCAGAAACCGATTGTATCCAGCTGGGATCAGCTGATCGACTACTGCCACACCTCTATGGCGCATCGTGAAACCGAACAATTCCGCGTGCTGTATCTGGATTGCAAAAACATCCTGATTGCGGATGAAGAACAAGCCAACGGCACGGTGAACCACGTGCCGGTCTATCCCCGTGAAATCGTAAAACGTGCGCTAGAACTGAATGCATCGGCCTTTATTCTGGTGCACAATCATCCATCTGGTGATCCGACCCCTTCAGACGCCGACATCACCATGACACATCAGATACAGGATGCTGCTGACGTTCTTGGACTAACCCTGCACGATCATCTGATCATCGGGAAAAGTTGCGAACTCAGCTTTCGGTCCGAAGGTTATCTCTGATGATCTTCCTTGGGTGTGTCCCGCACCCACAGCTCCACCCGGCGATTGATTTCGCGCCCGATATCACTGTCGTCACAGGCAAGTGGCAGAGCCTCGCCAAATCCATAAGCTGTCAACGTGATGTCTGCACCTTCCACATCCGCCTGCCCCTGCAGGGCCTGCAACATAGCCACGGCACGTCGCAACGCAATACGGCGGTTGGCATCAGATCCGCCATCCCCATCCGAAAACCCGGCGAAGATCAGTTCTTTCCCATCAAAGCGCCCCTGATCTATCAGGCCAGCCAGCGCATCCCGATCAGAAACCGATTGAATATCCGGGCGGGCCGATCCGGCCTGAAAACGAAATGTCATCGTCAATCGACGCGCATCAGACAGAGATTCTAACATCGTCTGCAAATCAGTCAGACTGGTATCTTCGCCTGCCTGCAAAACAGCATTTGCAAGCCGTTCACCCTGCGCCTGCAGCGGAACCTCGACCAGACGACGGCTGACAAATCCGGCACGTTCAACATCACGCTCTGCTGTCTCTGAGCCAAGATACCGCAGAAACTGTCTGACAAGGCGCGGTTTACGGTGGGGGCTCTGGTATAGGAACTGCGGTGCGGGAAGGGGATAATCACGTGTTTTCAGACTTAGCGCGTCAGGAATAAACGCAGCACCACAGGAACCAGACAGACGCAAAGGGACAGCGCCCCCTTGATCAGACAGGCGCGTCATCCCAATGACAAGACTGTCCTGGGACACCAGATCAGACATAGCCGGGAATGCGATCTGCTTTTCCTGCAATTCCGGCAATTCAGAAAGCGGCACATCCGGTGCAGAAAGGCTGTCATCGGCCATAATTAACGGCAAGTCCGGCCCACCAAGAGCCTGCCAGTTGTCAATTTCGCCACCCATCACAGCTGGAATTGCATCAAATGGAATTTCCCGCATTGGATTTTCCCCAGCCACTGAAAACGTCAAGGCATCCAGCCCCAGAATACGCGGCGCGGGAAATCCCGTAAGTTCAAAACCAAAACGTGTCAGCGCAAAATCAGCCTCATTCGCCTGAAGCGCTGCGATACCTTCGCGACTGCTGTTCAGATCAAAGGCAAATTCCGCAACCGTTGTATCGTCAACCTTATCCACCAAAAGATAACTGAATACCTGATCTGATCGCGATACGCGGCGTAGATCCAGGCCTTCCTGATGGGCGAAACCTTCTAACAGATGCGGCAATAGTTTTTCGCCAATCGATGATGCGCCTGCAAAGCGTGCTTGCGCCACAAAGGCGTCCAGCCCAGGGCATCCGGGCCCGGAACAGGAAACCCCACTGCCGTCCAATGTCAGATCCCCATAAGCCGACCGGATCTGATAATATTCACCATCAAACCCAAGCAACACGCCCTCTACTGTTAAGGTGCCATCCGCAGCGGTCAGCGATACATCCTGTGCAACGCCAATCGTCGCGCCGGCAAATGACAGCAATATTCCGATCAACAGGTTCTTCAGTTTTAGCATCTGTTTTCCCCTATTTCCCGGTCAGATTGAAATCATGCAGCACATGCCGCAGCCACACCGACGTTTCGCCGCTGTTACATCCCGGCGCAGGCACAAGCAATGGCTGTGATATGGGGGCATCCGGTGTGGTTCTTTGCAAAATATCGGCACCCCGCGCCTGATCGCAGTTTTCTGAAGAAACTGATGTTTCAATCAGCAAACGCACCGCCCCGGATGTGTCTTGGTCTTTATGAATGCTGTAAATCGCGGCGCGCTGCCCATTCATCACAGCCCCATCGCCAAGCATAAACAATCGCCCCCCCCGGTGTGAGACAGGGTTGCCTGCATGCACATGCCCCGCCGCCATAAAATCGGCACCGAATTCCAACGCGTGCAGCGCAAATGGTGTATCGTTTTGCCAGTTGATGCCAGCACGCAGATATTCGGGCACATCAGAGACCTCGACCGAGGTGTGCAAAACCGGGGTATTATCAATAAAAACCTGAACATCGCTATGCGTTTCAAGCGCAGGCAGGTGGGCCGTGAACGCCCCGGTCACCGAGGTTTGATAACTTACGCGCAGGCCAGACCAGGCAAGATCAAACACCCGGGATCGCGCACAAGGCGCCTGCAACGATACATAGAACATGCCACCAGGTTCAGGTTCTGCCCGCAACTGCATATCACAGGATGTGCCCCAGGCGCTGAATTCACCTTCGATTGCAACATCCTCGGCAGAATAAACTGCAGATGGCAGAGGATCAGCCGACAGAATAGGGGGCGAAAATTCTGGTGCGACAGGCACCAGAATCCCATCTGCCCGACCCGGTAGCGCGCACAGGGTCAGGCAGATTAGCAACATCGGGAAACGCAGATACAGCGTCATCTCTGTTCGCCGCTGAGATTAGGACAGTTTGCCGTGGCAATGCTTGAATTTTTTGCCCGAACCACAGGGACAATTGTCGTTGCGCGCGGGCTCTCCCCAGGTGGATTGATCTTCTTCGACAAATCCTTCCGCAGGGGTGGCCGCTGTTGCAGCGGCCGGTGCTGCGGCCATTCCAGCTGCAGCAAACTGTGCCGCACGTTGCGCTTCGAATTGTGCGCGCATCTGCGTTTGCTCTTCCTCTGTCAGCGGTCGAATTTGTGCCAACTGCTGTGTCACCTGTTCGCGCAGAGTATCGAGAAGGGTTTCAAACAGCTGGAAGCTTTCGGTTTTATATTCGTTCAGCGGATCACGCTGCGCATAACCACGGAACCCAACCACAGATCGCAGATGTTCCAGCGTCAGCAGATGTTCACGCCATTTGCCGTCAATCGTCTGCAGCAAAAGCTGCTTTTCGATGTTGCGCATGGCATCCGGACCAAACTGCACTGCTTTCGCTGCCATGAATTCATCCGCGGCTTTTTCCAGACGTTCGCGAATTTCATCATCATCCACGCCTTCTTCTGCGGCCCATTCGATCACAGGCACATCAATGCCAAGGTGTTCGATACACGCCGCATAAAGACCCTGGGTATCCCATTGATCCGCATAGGATTTCGGCGGCATGAACTGAACCACCAGATCATCGATCACTTGATGGCGCATGTCCTGAACGATTTCAGACAGATCCTGCGCTTCCATGATTTCGCGACGCTGCGCAAAGATCACCTTACGCTGGTCATTCATCACATCGTCAAACTTCAAAAGCTGTTTACGAATGTCAAAGTTGCGGCCTTCAACTTTGGCCTGGGCTTTTTCCAGTGACTTGTTCACCCAAGGGTGCACAATAGCTTCGCCTTCTTTCATACCAAGGCGCGACAGCATTTTATCAAGACGTTCAGACCCGAAAATGCGCATTAGATCGTCTTCCAAAGACAGGAAGAATGCGGAACGGCCCGGATCCCCCTGACGGCCGGAACGACCACGCAGCTGGTTGTCAATACGACGGCTTTCGTGGCGTTCTGTTGCCAGAACAAACAGGCCACCGGCGGCTTTTACGGCCTCTTCATCGGCTTTATGGCCTTCTTCGATCTTTGCACGCAGCTCATCCGGGTTTGCATCTGGGTCAGCGGCAATCGCTTCCATAATCTTAAACTCAACATTGCCGCCCAGTTTAATATCGGTACCACGGCCCGCCATGTTGGTTGCGATCGTCACAGCGCCCAGTTTGCCGGCGTCAGCCACAATTTGCGCTTCTTGTTCGTGTTGACGTGCGTTCAGAACATTGTGCTTTACGCCAGCTTTATCAAGCAGTTGTGACAGGTATTCAGATTTCTCAATCGACGTTGTCCCAACAAGCGTCGGCTGACCTGCGGCATTCGCCGTTTTGATTTCTTCAACGATTGCGTTAAATTTTTCCGTGGCTGTACGATACACAGCATCATGTTCATCTTTACGCGCAATCGGGCGGTTTGTGGGCACTTCGACAACGCCCAGACCATAGATTTCATCAAATTCCTCGGCTTCGGTCAGGGCTGTACCTGTCATGCCAGACAGGGTGTCATACAGGCGGAAATAGTTCTGGAATGTCACAGAGGCCAGCGTCACGTTTTCCGGCTGAATGGTCACGCCTTCTTTCGCTTCAATCGCCTGATGCAGACCGTCAGACAAACGGCGACCAGACATCATACGACCGGTGAATTCATCGATCAGAACAATTTCCTGACCGCGCACGATGTAGTCTTTATCACGCGTAAACAATGTATGCGCACGCAGGCCCTGGTTCACATGGTGCACAATCGTGGTGCTTTCCGGCGCATAGAGGGACTGTTCCTGTTCAAGGATACCTTCCTGATGCAGAATTTCTTCCAGCGCATCATTGCCTTCTTCGGTGAAGGTCACATTGCGTGTTTTTTCATCAACAGTGTAATGTTCTTCGCTAAGGCGCGGGATCAACTTGTCGATGGTGACATAAAGTTCGCTGCGATCCTCGGCCGGGCCGGAAATGATCAGCGGTGTACGTGCTTCGTCAATCAGAATGGAATCGACTTCATCGACAATTGCGAAGTTATGATCGCGCTGGAACATCTGAGACAGCTCAGATTTCATGTTGTCGCGCAGATAATCGAACCCCAGTTCATTGTTCGTGGCATAGGTCACATCACAATTATAGGCGGCTTTCTTCTCATGGTCGGGTTGGTTCGGAAAGATCACGCCACAGGTCATGCCCAGGGCTTCGAACACGTTGCTCATCCATTCGGCGTCACGCTTTGCAAGGTAATCGTTCACCGTGACAACATGCACGCCACGCCCCGTCAGCGCGTTCAGATAGGCCGGGAAAGTTGCCACAAGGGTTTTGCCTTCACCGGTTTTCATTTCTGAAATATTGCCCTGATGCAGAAAGATCCCACCCATCAGCTGCGTATCAAACGCCCGCAAACCAAGGGCGCGACGGGCCCCTTCACGACAGTTGGCAAAGGCTTCGGGCAACAGTGCCTCAAGGCTTTCGCCACCTTTTGCGCGTTCCTGAAGATCACGGGTTTTTGCAATTAGCTCTTCATCAGATAGCTTTTCGAAATCTGGCTCAAGCGCGTTAATCTTGCCCACAATCACACGGGTTGCTTTGATCTTCCGATCATTCGGGGTGCCAAAGATTTTTTTGGCAATGGTTCCGAGTCCGAGCATATTTTCTCCGCCTGATGCGTTCGTGATAAAACTGCGCCACATGCCGCCTTGAACAGGCCTGCGCCGCGCCATAGAAGGTTTGTCAGAATATGTCATAACCCTGATGACCAAAGGTGATGTAAGGGGGCGACTGGCATGTGTCAACGTCACGCGGCCCTGCGTGGAACTCAAAGGAACAACAGATGTTTTTTCGCACTAAGTTTTTGACCGCAACGGCGCTTGTTTGCGCGCTTTCCACCCCTGCTTTTGCTGAAGGCCCTGATGCATCCACCGTTGTGGCGACCGTAAACGGTACAGACATCACGTTGGGTCACATGATTGCCACCAAACGTAATCTTCCAGAACAATACCAGCAATTGCCTGATGATGTTCTGTTTCAGGGCATCCTTGATCAGCTGACACAACAGACTGTTCTCTCCGGCTCCATCGGCGACGATGTGAACGCCGAAACCCTTCTTGTCCTTGAAAACGAACGCCGCGCGATTCTGGCTGGTCTGGCCATCAGCCGCGCGGTTGACGCCGCCCAAACAGAAGATGCAATTGTTGCAGCATATGACGCGCAATATGCCGGTGCAGAACCGGAAACCGAATATAACGCATCGCATATTCTTGTCGAAACCGAAGAAGAAGCCGCAGAACTGGTCACCCGTCTTGAAGCTGGCGAAGATTTCGCAGAACTGGCCCGTGAAAAATCCACCGGTCCATCCGGCCCGAATGGCGGATCCCTTGGCTGGTTCAGCAAAGGCATGATGGTGCCTTCTTTTGAAGAAGCCGTCATCGCACTGGAAGCAGACGGCGTATCTGCCCCTGTTGAAACGCAGTTCGGCTGGCATGTGATCAAACTGTCTGAAACACGTCTGAAAGATGCCCCGGCCATCGAAGATGTACGTGAAGAGCTGGCGGCAGGTCTGGAAGCGGCTGCAATTGAAGGCGCGATCACTGCGCTGACAGACACCGCAACGATCACCCGCAACGAAGACGAGGCAATCACGCCTGATCTTCTCAGCACTGTCACTTTCGACATGGAGCACTAAGCAAATGATTTCTCCGCTGGCACCAAAAAACGGCTTTCCATCCCTTCCCGAAATCAAAGGTGTGCGTTTCGCAGCCCTTGAGGCCGGAGTTCGATATCAGGGCCGAAAAGACGTGATGTTGGCGGAGCTATGCGCAGGCACAGCGGTTGCGGGCGTCTTCACACGATCCGCAACACGCGCAGCCCCTGTGCTTGATTGTCAGGAAAAACTGGGGGCTGACAGTTCCGGTGGCGCGGCCATTCTTGTCAATTCTGGCAACGCGAATGCCTTTACCGGCGCCCACGGCGTGGCATCTGTCAAACGCGTTACACAGGCTGTTTCCGATGCGGTCGGTGTCGCTGAAAACCGCGTCTTCACAGCATCAACCGGCGTGATCGGAGAAGTTCTTCCCGATGACCGTATCACAGCGAAAATCGGTGATCTTGCCACCTCTCTGGATGCTGGCGCGATCAAAGACGCGGCTGATGCGATTATGACCACAGACACTTTTCCCAAAGGCTGTGCAGCACAAACGCCATCCGGCATCCAGATTGCAGGTATTGCCAAAGGGTCCGGCATGATCGCGCCGGATATGGCGACCATGTTGGTTTATATTTTCACCGATGCAAAAATCAGCCAACCGCTGCTTCAACAGCTGCTGTCTGATCTGACAGACCGCACATTCAACGCCATCACCGTTGACAGCGACACATCCACATCTGACAGCCTGATATTGGCCGCGACAGGACAATCTAACGCCCCTGAGATCCTTGAGGGCAGCAGTGATTGCGACGCCTTCCGCACGGCCTTGCACGCCGTCATGCTGGATCTATCACATCAGGTTGTGAAAGATGGTGAAGGGGCCACCAAATTCGTAGAAGTGCGCGTTTCAGGCGCAGACACCACCGCCGATGCCCGCCGTTGTGGCATGGCGATTGCAAATTCCCCCCTGGTGAAAACCGCCGTAGCAGGCGAAGATCCGAACTGGGGACGTATCGTTATGGCCGTCGGTAAATCTGGTGCCAAAGCCGACCGCGATCTGCTGTCTATCCGTTTTGGTGATGTTCTGGTTGCAGAAAAAGGCTGGGTTGCCGAAAGTTATTCAGAAGATGCCGGGGCCAACTATATGAAAGGCGAAAACATCGTCATTTCTGTGGATCTGGGCCTTGGCAGCGCGTCTGACACGGTTTGGACCTGCGATTTCACCAAACGCTACATTGAAATCAACGCGGATTATCGGTCATGAAGACGCTTCTGGTTTCTGCGGTTGCGCTGATTGATGTGGATGGTCGCATTCTGTTGGCACAACGCCCGGAAGGCAAATCCATGGCTGGTCTATGGGAATTTCCAGGTGGCAAAATCGAACCTAGCGAAACCCCCGAAGCCGCACTGATTCGTGAGTTGCACGAAGAACTGGGCATTGAAACCTGGGAATCTTGCTTGGCGCCGTTAACCTTTGCCAGCCATTCTTATGAAGATTTTCATCTTTTGATGCCGCTGTTTGCCTGCAGGAAATGGTCAGGACAGGTTCAACCTCGCGAAGGCCAGACCCTTAAGTGGGTTAAATCAAAGGATCTTCGGAATTATCCAATGCCAGCGGCCGATGTTCCACTGATTCCCATTCTGCGGGATTGGGTATAGATCACCCGATATCTGCTGTTTACAGGTCTAATAAACTTAACTAGCGTGTTTCCCGTATCAGTTGTTTTTTTTCACGGTTGTGATCACCGAAACCAGCATCTGAGGGACACTCCAATGCTACGAACAATTTTAATGGGCAGCTGCATTTCTGTGCAGGGTACCTTCGTCCGCAGCCTGACTGACGGGCGCATTGTGGTACGTGTTGGCAATCAGGATTACAAAGGCACACCAGTCGCCGCCTGAACACCAATCCGTCATGCACAGCGCAGCGGAACAACAGACAATAAAAAAGAGGCGATTTTCATCGCCTCTTTTTTTTAATTCAGATCTGAAACGTATCAGTCGAGATTACGTTCAATTTCTTCACGTTCGAAGATTTCGATCACGTCGCCTGCGCGAATATCATCATAGGCTTCAAACGCCATGCCGCATTCCTGACCAGAAATCACTTCTTTCACTTCATCTTTGAAGCGTTTCAGTGTTTTCAGTGTGCCTTCGTGGATCACAACGTTGTCACGCAGCAAACGTACGCCAGCGGAACGACGGGCCACACCTTCGGTGACCAGACAGCCTGCCACACGACCAACGCCAGTCACTTTGAAGACGTCTTTGATCTGTGCGTAACCGATGAATTTCTCACGAATTTCAGCGGACAGCAGGCCAGAAGCCGCAGCTTTCACATCATCCACAAGGTCGTAGATCACGGAATAATAGCGGATCTCGACGCCTTTTTGGTTTGCTGTGTTACGGGCGGATGCGTTGGCACGCACGTTAAAGCCCATAACCGGCGCGCCGGATGCTTCTGCAAGACCGATGTCAGATTCAGTGATCGCGCCAACGCCGTGGTGCAGAACCCGAACACGAACTTCGTCGTTGCCGATTTTTTCCATCGCCTGAACGATTGCTTCAGCAGAACCCTGCACGTCAGCTTTTACCAAGATTGGCAGCTCTGACATGTTTTCGTTCTCTTTGGCCTGCGCCATCAACTGTTCCAACGTGGTCGCAGCACCGGCCGCAGCACGTTTTTCTTTTGCAGCATGGGCACGATATTCAGCGATTTCACGGGCCTGACCTTCAGCTTCAACAACGTTCAGAACGTCGCCGGCTTCGGGTGTGCCGTTCAAACCAAGAACCTCAACCGGAACGGAAGGACCAGCTTCATCAACGCGATTGCCTTTGTCGTCGATCAGCGCGCGGACTTTGCCCCACTGTTCACCCACAACAAAGATATCGCCTTTTTTCAGCGTACCATTCTGAACCAGAACAGTCGCAACCGGACCACGTCCAACGTCAAGCTGAGCCTCGATCACAGCGCCAGAAGCGGCACGATCAGGGTTCGCTTTAAGTTCAAGGATCTCGGATTGCAGCGCAATCGCTTCCAGCAGTTCATCAAGACCCTGACCGGTATGGGCAGACACTTCGATGTCCTGAACTTCACCAGACATCTGTTCCACGATCACTTCGTGTTGCAGCAGTTCTGTACGAACTTTCATCGGGTCAGCAGCTGGACGGTCACATTTGTTGATTGCAACGATCATTGGCACATTCGCCGCTTTCGCGTGGTTAATCGCCTCGATCGTTTGTGGCATAACCGCGTCATCCGCAGCGACAACAAGCACAACAATATCAGTCACTTGCGCACCACGTGCCCGCATAGACGTAAACGCCGCGTGACCCGGAGTATCCAGGAACGACAGGACAGCGCCGCCGTCAGTTGTTACCTGATACGCACCGATGTGCTGGGTGATACCACCTGCTTCGCCGGCAACAACTTTCGCCTTCCGGATCGCATCCAAAAGTGAAGTTTTACCGTGGTCAACGTGGCCCATGATGGTGATCACCGGTGGGCGACCTTGCAGGTCTTCGTCTTTATCTTCGATGCTGTCGATCACATCTTCCACGTCCGCATCAGAAACACGTACGATTTTGTGGCCGAATTCTTCGATGATCAGTTCCGCAGTATCCGCATCAATAGATTGGTTCTGCGTGACCATCATGCCCATTTTCATGAGAGATTTCACAACATCAGCAACGCGTTCCGCCATACGGTTCGCCAGTTCAGAAACAACAATTGCCTCTGGAACCTGAACGTCACGGATTACCTTTTCGCGTTCAACAGTGCCACCCATCGCCTGACGACGTGCGCGTTCTTGTTTCCGCTTCATCGCAGCCATGGAACGTTGACGACCACCTTCACCACCAGACAGCGCCTGGTTCAGTGTCAGTTTGCCAGACCGGCGACCATCGTTTTGGCCACCTTTGTTCTTAGGCTGACGTGTTTCACGTTCTGTCTTGCGTGGCGCAGAAGACGGCTTTGGTCCGCGGGCAGCCGCAGCTTCGGCATCTGCTGGCGTTGCAGCAGGGGCCGCTTTTGCAGGGGCCGCAGGGGCGCGTGCTGCTGCAGCTTCACGTTTCTTCGCTTCCGCAGCTTCTGCAACTTTACGTGCTTCTTCTTCGGCTTTCGCCTTAGCACGTTCCGCGCGTTCAATTTCTTCCTGCTCTTTCGCAGCAATCTCTGCGCGACGGGCAGCACGTTCCGCATCACGGGCCAGTTCTTCTGCTTTGCGCTTTTCAGCTTCTGCAGCTTCGTTGGCCTTCGCAGCGCGAACTGCCTTCAGGCGACGTTCCATTTCCACATCGGAAATGCCCGCAGGGCGTCGTGATGGATTACCACCCGCACCGCCACCGCCACCGGCTGGCTTAGCCGCACCGGGCTTCGGCACGACAACGCGTTTGCGTTTCGTTTCCACAACGACGCTTTTCGTGCGGCCATGGCTAAAGCTTTGCTTTACGTTGCCTGGCTGTCCGCTCCGAACGCCGAGTGTCTTTTTGCCGTCATTATCGCTCATGTGGTTTCAAACCTTTCCAGTGACCCCATGTCACCGCCGTTTCCGCGCACGCCATGCAGGCGTTTGGCTTCCTCTACTACACGTAGCGTGAGTCCGCCAGTCGCAAGCGCGCAATGTATCACATTTTCCCGCCCGAAAGCCAAACCCAATTCCTGTCCGGTCAAAATGCCGATGAAACTGTCGTCGCCTTCCGGTCGACGTAGCTTGGATTTTCCGCGCGCAGACCCATCAGAGGCCTGTATCAGGACATCTGCCATTTCATTGGCAAGCATCCCTTTAACTTTCTCATATCCCTGCACCGCATAACCGCCCTTACGGGCCAGCGAAAGCAGATTAATCAAATTACGCTGCACTGCAGCTTCTACCTGATCGACCAGATCGTCAGCGACCTGAACTTTTTGCTTTGCGCCGCGGGAAAACAGCCCTTTCGTGACAGCCTTTGTCAGCGCATCACGATCTGCTGCTACCCATATGCCGCGTCCGGGCAGTTTTTCAAGCACGTCAGGCACGATTTGTGCCTCAGGCCCGACAGCAAAACGGATCAACCCGGCCTTGGGCTGGGTTTCTCCGGTCGCAATGCATCGACGTTCCGATACATCACGATCTTTTATGCGGCCACCTCGCGCCATTGTCTTAGCGATCTGAGGCCCGATCAGGCCTCAGCCTCCTCTGTTTCGGCGTCAGCATCTTCTTCTGATGCTTCGGCTTCCAGTTCTGCCGGATCAACCCAACCCAATTGAATACGGGCGGTCATGACCAGATCCTGCGCTTCTTCCAGAGACATTTCGAATTTCTCAAGAACGCCGTCATCTTTCACACGTTGCCCGTCAACCACAGTCCAGCCACCGGCCAGTTCCCAGTCAGCACAGGTTGCGAAATCTTCCAGGGTCTTCACCCCATCTTCCGCCAGCGCAACAACCATCTGTGGTGTCAGGCCTTCGAATGCGAACAGGCTGTCTTCGACGCCCAGTTCACGTGCCGCATCGATGGCTTTCTGATTTTCAGCTTCCAGGTATTCACGGGCACGGGTTTGCAGTTCGCCTGCTGTGCCGTCGTCAACACCGTCGATCACCAGAAGTTCGTCAATTTCGACATAGGCAACTTCTTCAAGGTTGGTAAAGCCTTCGGATACCAACAGTTGCGCAAAGAATTCGTCCACATCCAGAGCCGCCATAAACAGCTTGGTGCGCACAGCAAATTCCGCCTGACGACGTTCAGATTCGTCCGCTTCGGTCATGATATCGATATCCAGACCGGTCAGCTGGCTAGCAAGACGTACGTTTTGACCACGACGACCAATTGCCAGGGACAGCTGTTCGTCAGGCACAACAACAGTGATGCGTTCTGCTTCTTCATCCAGAACAACCTTGGTCACTTCCGCAGGTTGCAGCGCGTTCACAAGGAAGGTTGGCTGATCATCATTCCAAGGAATAATGTCGATTTTCTCGCCCTGAAGTTCGTTTACAACGGCCTGAACGCGGGAACCACGCATACCAACACAGGCACCAACCGGATCGATGGAACCATCGTTAGAAATCACAGCGATCTTTGCGCGGGAACCCGGGTCACGGGACACGGCTTTGATTTCGATGATACCGTCATAGATTTCTGGCACTTCCATCTTGAACAGTTCCGCCATGAATTGCGGATCGGTACGGGACAGGAAGATCTGCGGGCCACGCTGTTCGCGACGCACATCTTTAATGTAGCAGCGCACACGATCATTCGGGCGATAGCTTTCGCGGCCAATTTTTTCGTTGCGACGCAGGATCGCTTCGCCGCGGCCTACATCAACAATAACATTGCCGTATTCTTCGCGCTTAACCACGCAGTTGATGATTGTTCCGGCGCGGTCTTTGAATTCTTCATACTGACGGTCACGTTCAGCTTCGCGCACCTTCTGCAGGATAACCTGTTTCGCAGATTGCGCTGCAATACGGCCCATTTCAACCGGCGGAACTTCGTCAGAAAGTTCGTCACCAATCGCAGGATCAGCCGTGTATTGTTTCGCCTGCTCAACCGTCAGTTCAGCCTGATAGTTTTCCAGCAGGTCGTCTTCAACAACCGTACGCACACGGGTGAACGTCGCCTTGCCGGTTTTGCGGTCAATAGAAACACGAATGTCCATTTCCGCGCCGTAACGGGATTTCGCCGCACGCGCCAGGCTCTCTTCCATCGCTTCGATGACCAGACCGGGGTCGATCATCTTTTCGCGGGCTACGGCCTCTGCGGTTTGCAGCAGTTCCAGCTGGTTTGCACTGGTAATCGCCATATTCAGTCCTCCTCAGAACCGTTGTCGGTTTGGATTTCGTCAAATTGGTCTTCGTCAACAATGCCAGCGGCTTTGCGCTGACGCAGCATTTCTTTAATCAACTCATCCGTCAGGATCAGTTTGGCATCGGCCAGCCATTCGAACCGCAGACCAATTGTCACTGGATCCGTGTTCTTGGTCGCATCCAACGTGATCAGAACTTCGCCATCTTCAGTGCCCGCAAGCGTGCCTTTGAAACGACGACGCCCGTCGATCAACTCGCTTGTTTCCATCTTGGCTTCGTAACCATTCCAGTTATCAAAGTCTTTCAGACGGGTCAGCGGGCGATCAATACCTGGGCTGGACACTTCAAGTGAATAATTATCAACGATTGGGTCTTCGACATCCATGATCGCAGACACGGCAGTTGAAACCTGCGCGCATTCATCCACATCAATGCCGCCATCGGGCCGTTCCACCATCAGCTGAAGCGTGGCGACATTGCCACTCATCAGACGGATGCGCACCACTTCAAAACCCATATCTTCGATAGTGGGTTGAAGCAGTTCAAGAAGGCGACGATCAATCGCAGCTTTCGCAATAAGATCAGACACGGTGTTTCCCCTGATGTCAGAACACAAAAAAACGGGCGCGCGGCCCGTTGCAATTTCCGGTGGGCGCTGGTTTTGGAAGCCAGCGCGCCGCTGTTATCTGTCATATACGCATAATAAACTGAGTCTGCAAGGCCCAACCTTACACATGCACCCAGCGCGGATCGGCAGCCCAGTCATTCGTCGCCGCAATCAACGCCTGCATGATCCCGGGTTCCGACAAAGCATGGCCTGCCGCGGGGATCATCGTCAGATGCGCTTTGTCCCAGCCCTGCGCCAGCTTCCATGCGGACGCCGGCGGGCAGATCATATCATATCGCCCCTGCACAATGATGGCCGGAATGTCATGGATCTTATGCATATCGCGCAAAATCTGACCTTCCTCCAGAAAAGCGCCGTTCACAAAATAGTGGCTTTCCAAGCGTGAAAACGCCAGCGCATAGCCTTGCGGAACCTCATAAGGCGTGCCGTTATTACCCATAGACGCCAGGGCATTTTCCCAAATCGCCCAAGACATCGCAAATTTGCGTTGCTCTGCCCCGTCTTCGCCAAACAGTCGCCGGTGATAGGCCCCCATCAGATCGTGGCGTTCATCTTCAGGCACAAGATTTACAAAACGGTCCCACAGTTCAGGCCAGTACTGCCCGGCCCCGCCACCGTAGAACCAGTCAAGTTCTGCTTTCCGTGCCAGAAATACGCCCCGCAAAAACAGCTTATCCACACGTTCCGGATGGGTCTGCGCATAGACCAGCGACAATGTCGCGCCCCAGCTGCCACCAAAGACAGACCAGGTGTCTATTCCTAGGGTTTTGCGGATATTTTCCATATCGGCAACCAAATGCCAGGTCGTGTTGTTTTCCACCGAAGCAAAGGGCCGGGACCGCCCGCAACCGCGCTGATCAAACAGGATCACCCGGTATTTATCTGGATTAAAGAACCGCCGCATCATTGGGCTGCATCCCCCGCCAGGGCCGCCATGCACAACAATCACCGGAATACCATCACGCCGACCGCATTGTTCGACATAGATCTGGTGCCCATCACCCACATCCAAGGTGCGCCGGTCAAAGGGTTCCGTACCGGGATAAAGCCGGGGCTCTGCGCTGATTTGGCCTGCTGTCTTGTTCATAGAAATCCTATAGCATTTCCCCCACAAACAGGCGATACGCTCTTTCATACAATGCGCCAACAAAACCACACGGGGTCCAGAATGCAAGCCGCTCCTGAGAATAACACCAATACTTTTGACGCGGATGAAGTCGCCAAATTTGAAGCGATGGCGGCCGAGTGGTGGGATCCCAACGGTAAATTCAAGCCCTTACACATGCTGAACCCCTGTCGCCTGGATTACATCACGCGCCAGATTGCCGCAGAATTTGACCGCGATTTGAACGACAGCCTGCCGTTTCAGGGCCTGCGAATCCTAGATATCGGCTGTGGTGGCGGGTTGTTATCCGAACCCATGGCGCGGCTTGGCGCAGATGTGGTTGGCGCAGATGCAGCGTCTGGCAATATTCCCGTGGCACAGGCGCATGCACGTCAAATGGGTCTTGAGATCGATTACCGCAATTGCCTAGCCGAAGATTTGACGCTGGAAAGCGAAGTGTTTGACGTTGTCCTGAATATGGAAGTCATCGAACATGTCGCTGATCCCCAGGCATTCATGCATGCCTGCAAAATCTTGTTGAAACCAGGTGGTTTGCTGTTGTGTTCTACCATCAACCGCAATCCAAAAAGCTTTGCAGTTGCGATTGTTGGCGCGGAACATATCATGCGTTGGTTGCCCAAAGGCACCCACGACTGGAAGAAATTCATTACCCCAGATGAACTGGTGGAATTGATCAAAACCGCCGGAATAGAGCCTGTTGATCGCAAGGGGTTTGTCTTTAACCCCCTGCTTTGGAGCTGGTCCATTTCTGATCGGGATCTGTCCGTGAACTATGTCACAGCCAGCGTAAACCGCGTTTAATCTTCGTCCAACTCGTCCCGCAATGTGCGCAAGACCGGCAACGCCGCGCGGATTTTCTCTGGGCCGATGTCATGCACCGCATCGCCAATCACCGGCGTGATCGCGTGCAACGCCGCATCGCGTGCTGATTTGCCGGCTGGGCTGATTGATACAAACTTGCGCCGCGCATCATCCCAATCCGGGCGAATATGCACATAACCCGCCCATTCCAGCTTAGACAACGTATTGGTCATCGCGCCTTTGGTCACGTGAAAAGCCCGCGCCAGCTGCGCCGGGGATTTCTCATCTTTCACATGGGCCAGATGGTTTAGAACCGAGAAATGTGACAGTTCCATCCCTTTCGGCAGGGCCTTTGACAGCCGGTTGCGTGCAAGTTGTCCCGTCATGAAAACTTCGGAAAACAGGGCAATTGCGAGGGGATCAGAACCGTCTGTCACTCAGCCATTCCTTTGGGTCGTGTGAATTCACGATCATGGGTCAGGGTTGGAATGCGCCCGCGTGCCTCAGAAATTTTGGCCAAATCGAGATCAACCATGGTCAAGCCAGGTTCTTCACCACCGTCTGCCAGGATCTCACCCCAGGGGGCAACGGCCAGGCTGTGCCCATAGGTGTATCGCGGTTTGCCCGTGCTGACAGAATGTTTGCCGCATTGCGCTGGAGCCAGAACAAAACACCCGGTTTCAATGGCCCGCGCGCGCAGCAGAACATGCCAATGTGCGGCACCAGATACGGGCGAAAACGCGGCAGGTCCGGTGATGATATCCGCGCCTGCATGGCCCAGCGCGCGGTGTAATTGCGGAAAACGCACATCATAGCAGATCGTCATGCCGACTTTGCCGAAATCTGTATCCGCAACAACGGCCTGTTCGCCTGGGCGATAGCCCGCTGATTCGCGGAAACTTTCCTGCGCATCAATATTCACATCAAACATGTGGATTTTGTCATAGCGCGCAACAATGTCGCCCGTCGGGCTGATCATGAAAGATCGGTTGGCAAAACGACCGTCTTCATCGCCGGTTTTCAGGCCAATAGACCCGATCAACACCCAAAGCCCCAGCTTCGCAGCCGCATCCCGGATACCGGCAAGGGTAATGTCGTCCGCCTCATGCTGCAGGACAGATTTCTGATGGCTGCGGCTGTTAGACACGCAGTTGGTCACCTCTGGCGTCAGCACAAAACCGGCCCCTTCGGCCTTTGCCTGATGCATATAACCCAACACATCCCGCAAATTATCTGCGGGAATGTCAGATGACGACAGTTGGATCAGCCCGGCGCGCATTGTTACCCTTCCAGCATGATATCAAGGGCACCCTGGCGTTCGAGACCATGCAATTCGTCACATCCGCCGATATGTTCTTTACCAATGAAGATCTGCGGAACAGAGGTACGACCCTGCGCGCGTTTCGTCATCTTTGCACGCAAAGCACGATCACCATCCACAGAAATTTCAGTAAATTTGACGCCCTTTTTGTTCAACAGGCGTTTCGCAGCATGGCAGAACCCGCACAGCGAGGATGTATAGATCTCAACGGTTTTCATCGCATTTCCCTTCAGTTTGAATAAACTTATAGGGATTTATGCATCCTTCGCAACGCGTGCCAGCACAACAACATCAACCCGTGACGCACCGGCAATCAAACAGGCACCGGCACAGGCCTGTAATGTTGCCCCGGATGTCATCACATCGTCCACAATCAAAACCGGGCGCCCCGCCATACGAATCTTACGACGGGGGTGCACAAAAATGTTCCCGGACATGATGTCATTGCGTTCCTGCGCCGATTTTCCGTCCAGTGTTGGGGTTTTATGACGCCGGATCATCAGATCCTGACAATAAGCAATACCTGCCTGCTGCGCCAAAGCTGATGCCATCAGTGCGGACTGATTATAACGCCGTTTCAACAGTCGCGACCAATGCAAGGGAACGGGCGCCACAAGGGTTTGGGGGCTGATCAGATCTTTTGCTGTCTGCGCCATCCATCGCCCTGCAGGTTTTGCCAGTTCTGCCCCGTCTCCGTGCTTCAGGGACAGTACCATCTGGCGGATGTTCGCACCATACAGCCCCACGGAACGCCCCCGCGACCAGGCACGTGACACTGTCAGGCACTCATCACATTTCAACCGACCATCGTCTATTTCTTGGCCCGGTAAAGATGCACCGCAGCAATCGCAGGCGGGACCGGTGATAAATGGGGTCTTCCCCCAGCAATCCGCACAAAGCCCACCGTCGGCTGTTTCCACCGTGGCATTGCATGTCAGGCATTGGGGCGGGTAAAGAACATCAAGCGCTTTTTGCATCATCATCGCAGGCAAACCTTTTTTGCGGCACGCTTCCGGAGCAACGGATGAACGAACCAGATAGACTGACCGATCGCAGGCAACTTTTGCGCAACCGCGCCCGTGCCACTGCAATGGAAGCGCCAGCAACCTTCCTTCTGGAAGACACCGCGCTTGAGCTTCAGGAAAGACTCAACGAGGTTAACAGGTCGTTTAAATCCCCTGCAATTGTCACAGGCTTTCCCGATTTCTGGGCAAATTTTCTGCCCAACGCCCGGATTGTGGCGGATTCCGATGTGCTTGAACTGCCAGAACAAAGCTGTGATCTGGTCATTCATGCCCTGGCTTTGCATTGGGCGGATGATCCTGTCGGGCAACTGATCCAATGCAGACGCGCCCTGAAACCTGATGGATTATTCCTAGGAACCTTGTTTGGCGGACAAACCCTTGCAGAATTGCGCAGCGCCCTTGCAGAGGCAGAAGTTCAGCAAACCGGCGGCCTATCGCCCCGCGTCGCACCAATGGCAGAGATCCGGGATCTTGGCGCCTTGCTTCAGCGGGCTGGTTTTGCCCTGCCCGTCGCCGACAATATGCCACGCAATGTGACCTATTCTGATACGTTTTCTCTGATGCGTGATCTACGCGCTATGGGCGAAGGCAATGCCTTAAGTCGCCGCCTGAAAAAGCCCGCAAAAAGGTCTCTATTTCAGGCATTATCGACCATTTATCAGGAAAGCTTTGGAACATCCGACGGCCGCATCCCCGCGACATTTGACGTCATTACCCTGACAGGCTGGGCACCGGCTGAAAACCAGCAGCAGCCATTGAAACCAGGCACCGCACAGCATAGACTTGCAGAGGCGCTGAAGACCGCTGAAATCAAGATCCCAGATTGACCAGGAATGACCATGTTGCCCCAATCGCACCCTACGCTGCCAACACCAAAGACCGGCATTCTGATTGCCAATCTCGGAACACCGGACAATTATGATTACTGGTCGATGCGACGCTATCTGAATGAATTTCTGTCAGATCGTCGGGTGATTGATCTGCCGCGCTGGAAATGGCTGCCGATCCTAAAGCTGATCATTCTAACAAAACGCCCCTTCAGTTCTGGTGAGGCCTATAAATCCATCTGGAACGAAGATCAGGGCGAAAGCCCTTTGATGACGATCACACGCGACCAGACGACAAAACTGCGCGATGCGCTGACCAATGCCTGTGAAGGTGATGTACAGGTCGAATTCTGCATGCGCTATGGCAACCCATCAACAGAGTCTAAAGTTCGGGAAATGGTCAAAAATGGCTGTGAGCGCATCCTGTTTTTCCCGCTTTACCCGCAATACGCCGGGGCAACGACAGCCACAGCAAATGATGCGTTTTTTGCAGCTCTTGGTAAAGAACCTTGGCAACCAGCCGTCCGCACAGTACCTGCTTATTTCAGCCATCCTGCATATGTGGATGCACTCGCGAAATCCGTGGAAGACGCCTATGCAAAACTGGACACCCGCCCCGATCACCTAATCGCGTCATATCACGGCATGCCGGAACGATACCTGACACAGGGTGACCCTTACCATTGTCAGTGCCAGAAATCGACGCGCCTGCTAACAGAACGCTTGGGCTGGGCCGATGGCGAGATCATCACAGCGTTCCAGTCGCGTTTTGGACGCGAAGAATGGCTGAAACCTTATACGGTGGAACATGTGGCGGATCTGGCCAAGGCCGGAAAAAAGAACATCGCCGTGATCGCCCCTGCATTTGCTGCTGATTGCATCGAGACGCTGGAAGAGATCAATGAAGAAATCCAGGACGCCTTTAAAGAAGCAGGTGGCGAGACCTTCACATATATCCCCTGCCTGAATGATGATGATGCCCATATCGCGGCCCTGTCACAGATTATTCAGGAAAACCTTCAGGGCTGGGCATAAAAAAGGGGGCCAATGCCCCCGATTTAGTGTCTTATTTGCGCGACTTTAGATCAACAGAACCTGCGTGCCATTTTTGGTCAGGGCGAACAATTCAGCGATATGTTCATTATACAGGCCAATGCAGCCATTCGATGACCGACGCCCGATTTTGCGCGTGTCCTGGGTGCCGTGAATACGGTAATACGTCCAGCTGAGATACAGCGCATGGGTGCCAAGAGGGTTTTCCGGACCCGGGCCAATATAATCCGGCCATTCAGGATTGCGGATCTTCATGGATGGTGTTGGGCTCCAGCTTGGGCCATCAACTTTACGCACAATGGACGTGCGCCCAAGACGGGTCAGGTCTTCGTTCATCGGAACGGACGTGGGATACAGCTTATAAAGTGTCTGATCTTCATTCCAGAAGTGCAGAACACGTGACGTGGTATCAACCAGAATCGCGCCGTTGTTCGTATTTGAAAAATACGGCCGCCAATCCAAAGACCGGAAGCTGGAAATGTTATGGCTGACAGCCTCGCCACCGGTTTCAGCGGTCTGCGCAAGTGCAGGTGCGGCAATACCACTAACAGCAAGCGTTGACGCGCCAGTCAGAAAGTTTCTGCGGTTAATCTTACTCAGTTTAAACATATATCGGAACCTGTCCTGCGTATGGGGTACTTAAGAAGTCTCGCGTAACTTATTGCGAGAATGCCGCAGTCGCAAATCAAACAAGCGTTATCCTGCCGATTTTACGGGATCGTGCTTTGAATTCCACGCAACATGGCGTTAGACGAACAAAAGGCAAAACCATGGGTGTATTTCGATGACTAAAATTCTGGCGCTGTTCGCCTCTCTGATCTTTATTCTGGGCGCCTGTACGCAGCAATCCGCACTTGTCGGCCCTGATGGCAAACCTTTGCAGCAGGTTTATCGTATTGGCAAAGCCTCACAGGTGCAGTTCCGCATGCTGGATTCCATCAACTCCCTGCGCAGCGCTGCCGGTCTTAGCCAGGTTCAGCTGAACAGCGAATTGAACGCTGCTGCCGCGACGCATTCAAAAGATATGGCCGCACAGAATCGCCCATGGCACTTTGGTTCTGACGGTTCTTCCCCTCTCGTACGGGTTCAACGCGCCGGGTATGCTGGCACGCTGCTGGGTGAAAACATCTCTGAAACCTACGAAACCGAACTGGAAACACTGGCTGCCTGGATGGAAGAAACAGGAACACGCGAAGTGATTCTGGCGCCGGGTGCAGTCAACATGGGCTTTTCTTGGTTCCAAGAAAGCAATGGTAAGATCTGGTGGACTTTGCTGCTGGCCAACAATGTGGTGCCTGAACTGCGCGTGACAGCAGCCGCAGCCGCAATCCAGAACTGATACCAAAAACATCTACTATAAAGGCCACGGCATTTCTGTCCGTGGCCTTTTTTTATGGGTGGATGGTGATCGGCGTGTTCAACTGTACCATCGCGTAAATTTCTTCGATCTCACGATCTGTCACCGCGATACAGCCAGCTGTCCAATCCGCAGACGGATCCGCGCTGCTGCCGCGACGTGGCGCACCATGAATGAAAATATCGCCGCCCGGGCTGCGCCCTATTGCACGCGCATTGGCACGGTCCCGTTGATTTGGGTAGGAAATCCCAACAGACAGATGAAAACTGCTGTTCGGGTTCTTACGATCGATAAGATAGTTCCCTTCCGGCGTGCGCCCATCCCCTTCGTATTGCTTATGTCCGCGCGCGGTAAAGCCCAGACGAATACGATAGGATTTCAGAACATCACCGTTATGCATCAAAAACAGACGTCTGCGCCGTTTATACAAAACGATCCGTGTTACTTCCGGTCCGGAATAACGACGAAACTTTGAAGGTGCCCTACTGCTACATGCGGTTAGGATCGTGCTGGCCAGACCTGCCAGAAAGGTTGAACGTTTCATTATTTACTGCCCGTTTTCTTTTTCATGTACCCCATCAGCCCTCTTTTTATCAAGGGCTGACAGCTGACCCGAGCGTCAATTATCTGTGAAACGCGGCTGATATTTCCACATGTGACGACCAGCGAAACTGGTCAATCATCCGCAGATTTTTCATTTGATAGCCCGCATTTATCAAGATTTCCGCATCGCGCGCAAAGCTGACCGGGTTGCAGGACACCATCGCGATGGTTTCAACGGTGGATTTGGCAATTTCAATGATCTGGGCTTCCGCACCTGCGCGGGGTGGATCGATGATAATCGCATCAAAACGGTTCAATTCATCCGGCATCAGGGGACGGCGGAACAGATCGCGGGCATCTGCTTTGACCATCTTCAAGCCCTTCGCGCGACGCCAGCCATTCAACAGGCTGTCGATCATCACTTTTTCACCTTCAAACGCATGCACCTCTGCATTGCGTGCGGCCGGCAAACTAAAGGTGCCGCAGCCCGCAAAAAGATCCGCAACGTGATTTGCGCCTGCAATAGTGTCTGTAACGGCAGAGATCAGGGCATTCTGCCCCTCTTCTGTCGCCTGCAGAAATGTTCCGGGGGGTGGTGTGACCAAAGCGCCATCAAAATCCACCATGGGCATTTCAACAGTGGCAATCAGTTCATCATCCCAGGTTAGCCGGGCCACACCTGGGCGCGCGGCGATCTGGGCCAATTGCGCCTGAAACATTCCTTCCGCAGGTTTCCCACCCTGCGCCAGAATATCAAGACCTGTCCGCGTTTCCGTGACCGTGAACCGGATTTCGCCCTTACGGCTGCCGCCCAGGACAGTCAATTCTTCCAGCAAAGGCACCGCGTCTTTCAGTGCTGGTCGCAAAATTGTACAGTTTGGAACCGGAATAACCGTATCCGACGCCTTCACATGGAACCCGGCCATCGCACCCTTTTTAGTACGACGAACCGAAAAAACCGCACGACGACGCGAATTGGCAGACGAGGTATCGCTTGCAACAATATCAGTGTCTATTCCACGGGTTTTCAACGCTTTCAGGATCACTGATTTCTTGAAGTCTGCAACAAATTCATCTGATGCATGTTGCAGATTACATCCCCCACAGGATCGCGCGTGGGAACACGGCGCTTTGACGCGATGTTCTGACGGCGTGATGATCGACGGGTTCACAATGCGGTCTTTCACAACCTCGCCCGTAATCACTTCGCCCGGCAGAACGCCAGATACATATAGAGGCCCAGCGACGATTCCGTCACCTTGATGCCCCAGCCGTTCAACCGTGTATTGCGTCACCTTCAGTATCCTCTGTGCCTATGAAACCGCCTGACTGGCGTTCCCAATAGCGCGCATATAGCCCCTTTTGCAAAAGCAAATCTGCATGTGTGCCAATTTCCGCGATCTGTCCCCGATCCATCACGACGATCCGGTCCATGCGGGAAATCGTCGACAGCCGGTGTGCAATCGCCAGAACCGTCTTGCCCTGCATGACAGTTTCTAACGCAGATTGAATAGCCGCCTCTACTTCAGAATCCAGCGCACTGGTGGCTTCGTCCAATACCAGAATAGGTGCATCTTTCAGGATTGCCCGTGCCAGCGCTATACGTTGTCGCTGTCCCCCGGACAATTTCACACCCCGTTCACCAAGATAGGCGTCAAACCCCTTGCGCCCGTTGTTATCTTGCAGGTCTGCGATGAATTCCAACGCTTCGGCCTGACGCGCGGCATCGCGTACATCTTCCAGTGTCGCGTCCGGGCGGCCATAACGGATATTATCCAGCGCAGACCGATTAAACATCGCTGTATCCTGCGTCACCATACCTATCTGCGCCCGCAGGCTGGCCTGCGTGACCTGTCCGATATCTTGCCCGTCTACCATCACTTTGCCCTGTTCTGGATCATAAAGACGCAACAACATCGACACGAGCGTTGATTTCCCGGCGCCAGACGCACCAACAATCCCGATTTTTTCACCGGCTGCGATCTTCAGGTTCAGCGCCTGAACGCCACCGTTTTCACGCCCATAAGCAAAGCCAAGCCCGTCGAAATGCACGGCACCGTCTGACACGTTCAGTTCCACCGCATTCCTACGATCTGTCAGTGTATGCGCGGGGCTTAGCGTGCGCATACCGTCTTCCACCTCGCCAATGTCGCCGTAGATCCCCATCAGTGTCCAGCTGACCCAGCCGGTCATCTGCGCCAGACGGATCGACATGCCACCAACGGCGGTCAATTCCCCAGCGGTAACCGCACCTGCCCCCCAACGGATCAAGCCATATCCCATCATCGCAACAGGCAACGCACCCGCCAGAACAATCAGGAAAAACCGGAACAATACGGCAACCGATGCCCAGTCCACCGCGCGTTCGCGAAAGATAGAAACCGCATCCAGCGCAGCGCGATCTTCATGGGCGTCATGGGCGAACAGTTTTACGGTCTTTATGTTGGTAATCGTATCCACAATCTGCCCGGTCACCCCCGCCCGCGCACCGGCCCGCGCCGCCGATTTCGCACGTACACGGGGCAGGAAATACCGCAGAAGACCAAAATACCCGCCAAGCCAGATCACCATAATCACCAGTAGGCCCATATCAACAGCGCCAGACAGCACCAACATGCCCAAAACTGCTGTCACCGCGAATGTCATCGCGTTGATGGTTTCCTGTGTGACCGACACAATGGAATTTGCCGTCTGCATTTGTTTTTGTGCAATTCGCCCGGCAAAATCTTCATCGAAGAACCCGATAGATTGACCCAGCGTATGCCGGTTCAGCCGTGTCATCACCTGTGAAAACACATTGGGCATCACCGCGATCGACTGAAACCCGGTCGCCACTGCAAAAAACAATGGGCGCAGGATCAGCAAAACCAGCGCAAAGCTAAGGAATGTCATGACATTTGCAGACCAAAACCCCTGCCCTGTTGCATGGGCAATAGTCACCGCATCAATGATCTGGCCCAGCATATACATGATCAGTGATTCAAACACGCCGCCCATCGCAAAACCAAATGCGGCCAGCGCAATCACCCCCCAACATCCACGCAACGCCCAGCGCATGAATGCCATCAATGTGGCCGGCGGAGGGCCTTTGGCGGCGTTCTCCGGATCTACGCGCCCGACCAGCCAGGCTGCAATTCTATCCATGTTCATCTGTCTCATCCCCGCCAATAAAGCCCCCGGATTGTCGTGCCCAGAAGCCCGCGTAAATTCCATCTTTTGCCAACAGTTCGGTATGGCTGCCATCTTCAACAATCAGACCCTGATCCAGCACAATAATGCGATCCATCTTTGCAATTGTGGACAGACGGTGGGCAATCGCCAGCACGGTTTTACCTTCCATCATGTCATACAGCGTGTCCTGAATCGCGGCCTCTACTTCGCTGTCCAACGCGCTGGTTGCTTCATCCAGCAACAAGATCGGCGCATCTTTCAGAATGACCCGCGCAAGGGCAATCCGCTGTCGTTGACCGCCAGACAGTTTTACACCACGCTCGCCCACTTCGGCGTCATATCCCCGCCGTCCTTCGGGATCTTCAAGGTCTAGGATAAACTCATGCGCTTCGGCCTGTTTCGCGGCAGCGATCATTTCTTCTTCTGTTGCGTCCGGGCGGCCATACAATAGATTTTCCCGCACGGACCGATGCAAAAGCGAACTGTCATGCTGTACCATGCCAATCTGACGGCGCAGACTGTCCTGCGTCACCTTTGCAACATCCTGACCATCGACCAGAATTGTCCCACCCTCGATGTCATAGAACCGCAAAAGCAGTTTCACGAGGGTCGTTTTCCCGGCACCAGACCGCCCGACAAGGCCGATTTTCTGACCGGGTTCAACACGCAGGTTGACACCATCAATCCCACCGGTTTCGCGCCCATACCGATGTATGACACCCTGCATTTCAATCGCACCCTGACAGAAATCAAGCGGCTTTGCGTCAGGCGCATCCACCAATGTCACGGGCTGGGCAATGGTCTCCATTCCCTCTGCGATCACACCAAGATTGCGGAAAAAACTGGACAACGCCCACATGATCCAACCGGTCATCGCATTCAAACGCAGACATAAGGCAGATGCCGCAGCAACGACGCCAACACTTGCACTGCCCAGCATCCACAACCAAACACCCCAACCAACAACGCCAACAATCAGAAACCCGTTCAGCGTCACCAGCATGACATCCATTTTGGTAAAAATACGCATTTCCGCCTGAAAGGTTTTACGCGTTTTTTCAATCGCTTCACCTGCCCATTTGATTTCAGTGTCATCATGGGCAAACAATTTTACGGAATGAATATTGGTATAGCTGTCCACCACACGCCCGGTTACAGCAGACCGCGCATCAGAAGCAGCCTTTGACGCTGGCCCAACGCGTTTCATTGTCCAGCGCACAAGCAGGATATACAGCCCAAACCAAGCGATCAGGGGCAAAACCAGGCGCGGATCGGATCCAATCAAAAGGACCGCGGCACCAACAAGATACGCAACCGCAAATGTCATGGCGTCAAACACTTGAAACGCTGCTTCGCCCGCTGCGGGGGGCGTTTGCATGATACGGTTTGCTATGCGACCCGCAAAATCATTTTCAAACCAGCCAATGGATTGTCGCAACACATGTTTATGCGCCCGCCAACGGATCAATGTTCCGAAATTCGGCAAGATCGTCTGGTTCAATAAGGCCACATCAACCACCTGGATCAGTGGACGCAGGAAAAGCACAAACAGGGCAACCAGAATAAATTCGGTCACATAATCCGCGCGAATTTCTTCTGGTGAAAGACCAGTTAAAAGATCCACGACACGGCCCATATACCAGATCAGGCCCACCTCTACAGCGGCCACGATCACGGAAACAATGGCCGTCACCCAGAACACCTTTACAAACGGGCGCGCATATTCCCGCATAAACGGCCATAGCTTTGTCGGCGGCGTGTCTGTTTCCTGGTAATCCACATAGGGATTTACCAGACGTTCAAAGAACCCGAGCATGATGCGGACTTTCAAAAAAGAAGAACATAAGGCGAATATTCGCAGAGAACACCAGGTTCAGACAGATCGCAAGAGGAATGCTGTGCCGGGTGCCACAGCTGGCCTGTGCGTTATTGCGAAAGTAGATCATCCTTAGTCAATGCAAATCCAGACGCAATCCAGGCCTGTTCCAGCTTTTTCAACTGATCGCCCAGCGCCTTACCGGAATATGCATGCATCAGATCCTGCGCTGACACCGGAAAACGGGCGTTGCACGTGTGTTTTGCCGCGCGTAATTCTGTTTCTGGCAAAACTGAACCGGCCATATTTGCCCGCAATAGACCCACATTTTGCGCCATAGTGAAATCATATCGATAAGAAATCTCTGCCAAAGATGTCAGAGATGCCATCTCATCTCTAAGATGCCCCAGCGCCTTGTGTTGCACTTTTGAAAGGCGCAACATCCCAGCCACATCTTCACCGCCAACACATGCAAGACGTCGGATAGGGTCTGCCGCAATATTCTCTTCGATATGCACCAGCTGCGCCAGCATCCCTGTTTCAGCACCGGGCAAGATATGGGTCAAGACACCGGTCTGTTGCATCGTTGCCATCGCGGGCGCAGGATCCGGGGCGGACATAAGTTTGATGATCTCAGCACCAACACGTTCCTTTGAAAGGGTTTCCAAACCTTCCAAATTCATTGAAATCGCAGCCAATGCATCCGGATCTGGCCCTTCAGACACATCGCCATACCAAGCGTAAAACCGAAAGAACCGTAAACTGCGCAGATAATCTTCGCGAATGCGTTCACTTGCGTCGCCGATGAAACGAATGCGCCGCACCGCAAGGTCTGCAATCCCACCCGTTGGATCAGAAATATTGCCCAGCGCATCGGCATAAAGCGCATTCATAGTGAAATCACGCCGCGCGGCATCTTCTTCAATGGTTTCGGCGAATGCCACTGTGGCCCGACGCCCATCCGTCGCCACATCCCGGCGTAGGGTGGTGATTTCATAAGGCTCACCTTCGCAAACCACAGTCACGGTGCCATGTTCAATTCCGGTTGGCACCACCCTAAGACCCGCATTTTTCGCAAGGCTAGTGACGATTTCGGGATGTGCCGTGGTTGTTACATCCAGATCCGCAACCGGTTCATTGATCAGCGCATTTCGCACACAGCCACCAACGAACCAAGCCCCGTGCCCCGCATCATTCAGCAAAGACATCACCTGTTTGCTGGCGCTGGATGTCAGCCAGGGTTCACACCTCAGATCAGTTTTCATCTTTACCCCCGGCAAGGTTGCGCAGCATCCGTGCGGTGGCCCCCCAGACATAATACGGCCCCCAAGGTACGGTGAAATAGAACCGTCTGCGTCCCTGCCAGCGCCGATATTCGATTCGATAGCAATCCATGTTCAGTACATGGGATAAGGGCACCTGAAACACTTCGGACACTTCACCGGGTTCTGAGACAGGTTCAAAATCACCGTGCACCAACCCCACAAACGGCGTCACTGTAAACCCGGTTACAGTTTCATGATCCGGCAATTGCCCCAAAATTTCGACCTGCTCAGAAGGCAGCCCAATTTCTTCATGGGCCTCTCGCAAGGCCGCGGCACGGGCATCTATATCAGTTGCATCGACCTTCCCCCCCGGGAAAGCAATCTGACCCGGGTGGTGTTTCATGCCTGACGCCCGCTTTGTCAGAATAATCTGCGGCTCGTCACCAGAGACGACAGCAATAAGCACCGCCGCTGCACGTAATTTTCGTCCTTCAGGCAAGGTGATTTCAGGGTTCAGATCGAAATCAGATGACCCCGCCCGCGCTTGTGACAGCGCAGACAGTAATTGCCTTTTGATCAGATCTTCATTCACCCGGTGCCTCGGCATCTTTGCCCACTGTCGCCGGATCCATCACGTAATGCGCCCCGCAGAACTGACAATCCGCAACAATTTCACCTTTATCTGTTGTCATATGCGTCAATTCTTTCGCGGAATAAATCGACAGGCTGTTGCGCACCTTATCTTCCGAACAGGAACACCCAAATTTAACCGATTGCGCATCATACACCCGAGGCTCTTCTTCATGGAACAGGCGCAACAGCAGTTCAGTTGGCTGTACAGTTGGGCCGATCAGTTCGATTTCTTCAACGGATGACAACAAGATATTGGCACGGTTCCAGTTTTCCTCCGCATCATCTTCCAGCAAATCAGATGCGATCAATACGCCATCATCCCCGCCGCCACCTTCGCCGGTCTCAACAGAGGGCGATGCTTTTGGCATGTGCTGCAACATCACACCACCCGCGCGCCACCCTTCGGCCCCACCAGGCAAAGTGGAACGACCAGCCGTCAGCTGAAATCGTGTCGGAAGCTGTTCAGATTGGGCAAAATAGGTTTCGGCGCAGGATGTCAAAGATCCACCCGCGATCGGGGTAATCCCCTGATACGGTTTCATTCCGTCGCCTTGGTCGATCAGAATGGCAAAATACCCTTTCCCGATCAGATCAAAAGGCGTGTCACCTTCGTCAAGTCGGTCTTTGTCAAAGCTGGCCCATGCCCGAATACGGGCAGGTTCGCCTGCTTCGCTGGCACCATAATAATCTGTTGCCAGAATACGGGCTGGGCCGTCCCCACGCACCTGCAAAGACAACTTCCATCGCAAATCAATGGTCTGACCGATCAGGGCGGTCAGCATTGTCATTTCAGCCACCAAGGCTTCGATTTTTTCCGGATAATCATGCTGCGACAGCACTTGGTTCAACAGACCGTCCAGGCGACAAATCCGTCCACGGATATCGCAACGATCCAGCTGAAATGGCAGAACGGTGTCGTCCCAGGCGATTTGTGAAGTAAGAGACATGTGGAGATCCTTGCACGTTTGTGTCAGAAATACCCTGTCTGGCCTGGGTCAGCAACCAATTGAGAAATGCACAATATGATCCGACGTTTTGGCGAACCACGCCGCCCTGATGTGAAATACCGACACCGGCCCGGTGCATATGCAATTTTGCCCTTAGACGGACAATTGCTTTTGACACAACAGGACTGGGTCGACAGTGAACTTCAACTGCCAGGCGGGGGCATTGATCCGGGCGAAAGCCCCCTTGCGGCTTTGCATCGCGAAGTTATGGAAGAAACCGGTTGGCGCATCGCAAATCCACGTTTTTTGCTGACATGGCGACGCTTTGCTTGGCTGCCAGACTATAAATTCTGGGCAGAGAAACTGTGTCACATTTATGTGGCAAGACCCGTGCGCGCCCTTGGCCCGCCGACCGAAGAAAATCATGTTGCGCAATGGACACCCGCATCAGACGCCCCAGACCTTCTGACAAATCAGGGCGATGCCTATGCGGTTTCTAAGTATTTGGATGGCAGCCTTATTAGGTATCGTTGCCGCTGAACTCCAGCAAAACAGCGGACACATCATCAGGAAAATCTTTTTCGCCAGAATATTCGGTGAGATACCAAATCATCGCCTCAAGAAGTTTTTCGCCTTTTAGTTCAGCATTGGCTTCCATGAAGGCGCGCACGCCTTCGTCATCCAACAGGTTTTCGTCCGGATCTGGACATTCCATCACACCGTCTGATGGGATGATAATCCGGTCACCAGATGACAATTTCGCGGTGAAATCTGTATAATATGCAGCGTCAATCAGGCCCACGGGCATGCCGCCTGTCCCAATAGATTCGCAACTGCCATCCGCCCTTTGAATAACCGGATGGGGATGCCCCGCCTGACACATCACTGCTTCGCCGGTACGCAGATCGATATTCGCAATCAACAGTGTGAAATAATGTTCCGTGTCCATTTCATTCATAACAATGGTGTTCAAAAGATCCGCTGCTTCCGCCGGGCTTCGCAGGCGATATCCACCATTTTCGTCCGATTCCAATGCAACATTCTGTTCAGGGGAACGTCCAGATAGGTTTCCAGCCAAACGCGCGGTCATCAACGCGGATGTAATCCCATGGCCAGACACGTCAATGCCCCAAATACCAATCTGATGTTCATTCACGCGGAAAAACCCCACCAGATCGCCACCAACATGCCCGCTGGATCGCAATGTCAGAGAAACCTGCGCAGCGCCAAAATCTTTAAATCGTTCGCGAATCAGTGATTGCTGAAGCTTTTTTGCCTCTAGCAGATCTCGGTCAACCATATCATATAGTTCGGTCAATTCGTTCAGTGTGGCAGACACCAAACGGTTTTTTTCCTGAAGCTCATTTTCCATTTTCAGGATGCGTTCGCCAGCGGCAATTCGGGCTTTCAGTTCATCCGCATTAACCGGCTTTGTCAGGAAATCATCAGCCCCCACTTCTAAACCGCGGGCAACTTCGCCCTTCTCACTTTTGGATGTCAGCAGAATGAAATAACCGTATCCCTTGCGATCAAGGCGCCGGAAGGCTTCGCAAAACTCAAGCCCATTCATCCCTGGCATCATCCAGTCGCTCAGCACGAAATCCACATGGTGATTTTCACAGAAATCCATCGCATCCTGGCCCGAAGCTGCCTCCGCAACTTCAAAGCCCCAACGCTTCAGCATTGCTGTCAGGATCTTACGCTGAACCTTGCTATCATCAACCACAAGCACAAACCGACGTTCCCCAGCATCTGGGGTATAGTCGACTTCTACAAAGTCCGGTTGGTTCTGCCTGAGTGCAGATTCTTTCATTCCGGGAACCATTCACATCATTTCATCAGTTTGTGTATAGTTCACGGGCTTTAAGACTTAATGAATGCTGTTCGCCTTATCCAAGCGCACGGATGCTCCGCCATTAAATTCCTGGTAACTTTGTCGTGCCACATTGCGCACATAGGACAAGCAGGTACATTGATGATTGACTGGGCGCGCGTGGAAGAACTGAAACAGGAAGTCGGCGAAGATGACTTTGCCGAGGTGGTTGAACTGTTCCTGGAAGAAGTTGAAGAAACCATAACCCGACTGAAAACCGAACCTGATCCCAACAATTTAGAAGATGACATGCATTTCCTGAAAGGCAGCGCTCTTAATCTTGGTTTTGCGCAGTTCAGTGATATCTGCCAGGCTGGGGAAACTGCCGCGGCAAATGGCCAGGCAGATCTGATTTCTCTGCCAGATGTCTTTACCAGTTATGACAATTCAAAATCAGAATTTCTGGCGCGGCAGGCGTAAGCTGCACTGGCTAAATCCACCGGAAATACGGTCTCTTTCCATGAACAACCCTGCGACATGTCCCACTACGCTTGCCCCTGCCTGTAAAAACAGGTAATCGCGTGGCGATCACGTCACGAAGGAGCCCGCCATGTCTGCGCCAAAGAAAGTTGTTCTCGCTTATTCCGGGGGTCTTGATACCTCTATCATTCTGAAATGGCTGCAAACCGAATATGGTTGCGAAGTGGTAACTTTCACCGCTGATCTGGGTCAGGGCGAAGAATTAGAACCGGCACGTGCAAAAGCCGAACTGCTGGGCATCAAACCAGAAAACATCTACATTGAGGATGTGCGCGAAGAATTTGTACGTGACTTCGTCTTCCCGATGTTCCGCGCAAATGCGGTTTACGAAGGTCTTTACCTGCTGGGCACTTCTATTGCCCGCCCGCTGATTTCCAAACGTCTTGTTGAAATCGCTGCGGAAACCGGTGCTGACGCGGTTGCACATGGTGCGACGGGTAAAGGCAACGATCAGGTTCGTTTTGAACTTGCCGCTTACGCCCTGAACCCCGACATCAAAGTGATCGCACCATGGCGCGAATGGGATCTGACATCCCGGACACGTCTGCTGGAATTTGCTGAGCAAAACCAGATCCCAGTGGCAAAAGACAAACGCGGCGAAGCCCCTTTCTCTGTTGACGCAAACCTGCTGCACACCTCATCTGAAGGCAAGGTTCTGGAAGATCCGGCCGTTGAAGCGCCTGATTACGTCTATCAGCGCACCGTGCACCCGGAAGATGCGCCTGACACGCCTGAATTTGTCGAAGTAACATTCGAAAAAGGTGATCCAATCGCCATCAACGGTGAAGCCATGTCCCCGGCTGAGATCCTGACAAAGCTTAACGAACTGGGCGGGAAACACGGCATCGGCCGTCTTGATCTGGTCGAAGGTCGTTTCGTTGGTATGAAATCTCGCGGTATCTATGAAACCCCGGGTGGCACCCTGCTTCTGGAAGCGCACCGTGGCATCGAATCCATCACCATGGACCGTGGCGCAATGCACCTGAAAGATGAACTGATGCCGAAATATGCAGAACTCATCTACAACGGTTTCTGGTATTCCCCGGAACGCGAGATGCTGCAGGCAGCGATCGACAAAAGCCAGGAACATGTGTCCGGCACCGTGCGCATGAAACTGTATAAAGGCCTGGCGCAAACCGTTGGTCGTTGGTCCGAAAACAGTCTCTATTCCGAAGCCCACGTGACTTTTGAAGAAGATGCAGGCGCTTATGATCAGACCGATGCGGCTGGCTTCATTCAGCTGAACGCCCTGCGCCTGAAACTGCTGGCGGCCCGCGACAAGCGCAACAAAGGCTAAGCCATCACAAACCTATCCAAAGCCCGGCCTTCGCGCCGGGCTTTTTCGTTTTCACAGCCTCTCACCTTCCCGTGACACCCCCTTGCCTGCATATGCGAACAAAGGCAGTCTGGCCCGGATAACAGGAGCCGACAGATGACCGCTTTCAAACGCCTGAAACACGCTTTTTCCCTTACTCTTGCCATTGGACTGGGAACTTTCCTGCAATGCACTGCGGCCACGGCGCAGGATCAGGCGACAGTTGTGGTCGCAGGGGGCTGCTTCTGGTGTGTCGAGAGCGATTTCGAAAGCGTACCTGGCGTCATCGAAGCTGTTTCTGGCTTCTCGGGCGGATCCACTGACAATCCGACTTACAAACAGGTCACGGCTGGTGGTTCCGGGCATTATGAGGCCGTGGAAATCACTTATAACCCGGGCCAGATCAGCCTTGAACAGATCCTGCATATGTTCCTGCGGTCCATAGACCCGTTGGATGCAGGCGGGCAGTTCTGTGACCGTGGCGAAAGTTATCGCACGGCAATTTGGTACGATGGCGCCAACGAACGCTCCATTGCACAGGCCGCCATTGCCCAAGCCGAAGCGGATCTGGGACGCGCAATTGTAACCCCAATCCTAGATCGCAGCGCGTTTTATGCCGCCGACGATGGGCATCAGGATTACTATAAAAGCCGGAACCGGGTTGTAACACGCTTTGGATTTATCCGAAAATCCGACGCCTATGCACGCTATCGCAATGCCTGTGGACGTGATCAACGTGTGTCAGATATTTGGGGCGATGCCGCACCTTTCACGGATCACTGATCCGCCAGAAACGCCGCGACTTCTTTCGCATCAGGGATCGCAGTCGCGGCGCCCACACGCGTCACCTGAATCGCCGATGTCGCGCTGGCACGTGTCAGGGCATCCGCATCAGTCATCCCCTGTTCCAGACCGGCAACAAAGCTGCCTGCAAAAGTATCTCCGGCACCGGTTGTATCTACTGGAGTGACCCTAAACGCGGGATTAGAGACCTTTTCACCACTATTCGTATCAATAAGATCAACACCCTTTGCCCCTGATGTGATCAAAATCTTAGCGACCGGCAAATCAGAAATTGTCACATTCATCGCCTCAGACAATTGTGCCGCTTCAATTTCATTCACCAACAAAAGATCTGTAAAGGGCAACATCAAACGCGCGGCTTCCGCCTCAAATGGGGCGGCAGAATACGCCACTTTGACACCCCTCGCGCGCGCAGCTTTTGCGGCTTCTGTCTGGTGGGACGTTTCATTTTGGATCAGGATCCAATCCCCCTCGCCAGCGTTTTGCAAGGCACGCTGGATATGCGTGACAGACTGATCAAAGTTCGCGCCGGAAAAGATCACGATGGCATTTTCCGCCTGCGGGTCCACGTTGATAATGGCATGTCCCGTTGGGATCTCGGATGTGCGCACATTGTCCGTGCCCACACCAAAACCCTGCAACGCAGCAATTGCCCAAGCGCCATCCTCCCCAACAGCGCCAACATGGTGCGTCTCGGAACCTGCCTTGGCGGCAGCAACAGATTGATTTGCCCCCTTACCGCCAAGCCCTGTTTGAAATCCAATCGCAGCAAGCGTTTCACCAGGTGCCGGCAAATGCGGCACCTGATACACATGGTCAGCATTGATCGAGCCAAGGCAAAAGACAGTCATTAGCCCACCTTATTCGCAGCCAAGATCGCCATGTTCAGGATGTCATTCACCGTGGAACCGATGGAACAGATCTGAACTGGATGATCCACACCGGTCAAGATCGGACCGATCACAGTCGCGCCTGCCATTTCCTGCATCAATTTCACAGAAATCGAAGCAGAGTGCCGCGCAGGCACAACAAGCACGTTTGCAGGCCCAGTAAGGCGTTGGAATGGATAACTTTCCTGCGCAGTTACATTCAACGCAACATCAACGGTCATCTCGCCTTCATATTCGAAATCAACGCCACGCGCGTCCAGAACGTCAGGGGCAAGGTGCATCTTTTCAGCGCGTTCAGACACAGGGTAGCCAAAGGTTGAAAAGCTGACGAACGCCACGCGAGGTTCAAGCCCCAGCGCACGCGCGACTTTCGCCCCGGCCGTTGCGATATTGGCCAGATCGTTTTCATCCGGCCATTCGTGAACCAAAGTATCAGACACAAGAACCACGCGCCCGTTGTGCAACAGCGCGGTTACACCAACAGCACCGCTTTCTGCATCCACATCCATCACATGATTGATCAGATCCATCACCTGCGCAGATTTACGTGTCGCACCAGAAACAAGGCCATCACCATGACCGTGCTGCAACATCAAAGCTGCGAAAACATGGCGGTCGCGGGCAGCAAGTTTATGCACATCACCCCGATCAAAACCCTGCCTTTGCAGGCGCTTATAGAGATAGGATTTATATTGGCGTAGATGCGGAGTGTTCGCCGCGTTCACGACCTCCAGCTCATTTACAGCATCGCCAAGACCGGCGGCTGTCAGTTTCTCAGCGACATCAGCTTCACGACCAACGACAACCGCTTTGCCAAGGCCCTGGCGCTGATATGCAACGGCTGCACGCAGAACCCGTGGGTCATCGCCTTCGGCAAAGATCATACGCGCCTGGGCCTGTTTTGCCCGCGCATTGATGCCGCGCAGAATGGATGCAGTCGGGTCAAGACGGGCCTTCAGACCTTCTGCATAGCCTTCCATATCGATGATCGGACGACGCGCAACACCGGTGTCCATGCCCGCTTTTGCAACCGCTGGCGGGATCAGATAGATCAGGCGCGGGTCAAATGGCGTTGGAATGATATAGTCGCGACCAAAGGTCAGTTTACGACCATAAGCCATGGCCACTTCGTCAGGCACATCTTCACGCGCCAGTTCTGCAAGGGCTTGGGCGCAGGCAATTTTCATCTCGTCGTTGATGGCACGCGCGTTGATGTCTAGCGCACCACGGAACAAATAAGGAAAGCCCAAAACATTGTTCACTTGGTTCGGATAATCTGAACGCCCCGTCGCAACAATCGCGTCTTCGCGTACGGCGTGGGCTTCTTCTGGGGTGATCTCTGGGTCAGGGTTCGCCATCGCAAAAATCACAGGATCCTTGCCCATCGCGGCAACCATCGCAGGGGTCACAGCGCCTTTGGCAGACACGCCAAGGAAAACGTCAGCGCCTTCCATGGCTTCTTCCAGCGTGCGCAATTCGGTTTTAATCGCATGGGCTGATTTCCACTGGTTCATACCTTCGGTACGCCCCTGATAAATCACGCCTTTTGTATCACACACGATGCAGTTTTCATGCTTGGCGCCCATAGATTTCAAAAGCTCAATACAGGCGATGCCCGCGGCACCCGCACCGTTCAGAACGATCTTACAATCTTCAATTTTCTTGCCAGAAATCTGCAAAGCATTCAGCAGCCCCGCAGCACAGATCACTGCCGTACCATGCTGGTCATCGTGGAAGACTGGAATATCCATTTCTTCCTTAAGCCGTTGTTCAATAATGAAACATTCTGGCGCCTTGATGTCTTCAAGGTTGATCCCGCCAAAGCTGGGCCCCATCAGTTTCACAGCATTGATAAACGCATCGCAATCTTCTGTGTCCAGCTCAAGGTCGATGGAATTCACATCGGCAAAGCGTTTGAACAGCACAGCTTTCCCTTCCATCACCGGCTTGGACGCCAGCGCACCAAGGTTACCAAGGCCCAGAACCGCAGTCCCGTTTGAGATCACTGCAACCATATTGCCTTTGGTCGTGTAATCATAAGCCAGTTCGGGGTTCTTCGCGATTTCTTCGCAGGGCACAGCAACGCCCGGCGAATAGGCCAACGACAGATCGCGCTGGGTCATCATCGGTTTGGAGGCCACAATATCATATTTGCCTGGCTTTGGTTCCAGGTGATAGGCAAGCGCTTCTTCTGCGGTAACTTTACTATTATTGGCCATGGGTCCTCACATTCCGGCTGATCAGGACAAACTACAGAAAAAATCCGCGCCGACAACAACCAGCCGCCCTTAAATACGGCCTTTTCTGGACTAATACCGGCAAAAACACCTCAGATCATGTTTGCAGGGCAGCCTATTCCCCCCTATTCCTATTTGAAAGCAATTCGGGGCGGAAAAATGGCTGCAGCAAAAGGCGACGGCGTCACACCAATGATGGCGCAATATCTGGAAATCAAAGCCGATCATCCCGACGCTTTGCTGTTTTACCGCATGGGCGATTTCTATGAAATGTTCTTTGACGATGCAGTAAACGCCGCCGAAGCGCTGGACATCGCGTTAACCAAACGCGGCAAGCACAATGGCGAAGATATTGCGATGTGCGGTGTGCCGCACCACGCAGCCGAAGGTTATTTTCTGACACTGATCCGCAAAGGTTTTCGTGTTGCCGTTTGTGAACAGCTTGAAACCCCGGCTGAAGCTAAAAAGCGCGGTTACAAAGCTGTGGTAAAACGCGGTGTTGTACGCCTTGTCACCCCCGGAACATTGACAGAGGATAGCCTGCTGAACGCCCGCCAGCATAACTTTCTCGCCGCCTATTCACAGGTGCGCGATGAAGGGGCGCTGTCCTGGGTGGATATCTCGACCGGGGTGTTTCACGTCATGCCCTGCCCAAAGCTACGCCTGTCACCGGAACTGGCCCGCCTCGCCCCACGTGAATTGCTGATAAATGCCGAGGATGAGGGCGATTTCCTTGAGTTAGGATCTGATCTAGGCATTGCCATCACCCCCCTCGCCCGGTCAGCTTTTGACAGTTCCTCTTCCGAAACTCGGCTGAAATCCTTGTTGAATGTATCCACTTTGGAAGCATTCGGTCAGTTTGGCCGTGCTGAATTTGGCGCCATGGGCGCAGTGGTTGAATACCTGGACCTGACGCAAAAAGGCAAACTGCCTTTGCTTCGCCCTCCCGTGCGTGAAATTGCCGGTGGCACTATGCAAATTGATGCCGCAACGCGTCGTAACCTTGAGATCACGCATTCCATGTCCGGTGGACGTGCAGGATCCTTGCTGGCTACGATTGACCGCACTGTCACCGCCGGTGGTGCGCGGCTGCTGGAACGTCGCTTGTCCTCGCCATCTATGGATGTGGTCTTGCTGAACTCTCGCCATGATGCCGTGTCTTACCTGTTTGATAATCAGGCCATTCGCGCGGATCTGCGAGATATCCTGCGCCAGGTGCCCGACATGGATCGTGCCCTGTCCCGCCTTGCTTTAGAACGTGGCGGGCCACGTGATCTGGCCGCAATTCGAAACGGATTGACACAAGCGGAAACCATCACGCAACGCCTGCCCGACGACATGCCCGGCGTATTACAAAGCGCGTCTCAATCCCTGCCAGGTCATGATGAACTTATTGATTTACTGGATGCGGCCCTTGTCGCAGAACCGCCCCTTCTGGCGCGTGACGGCGGGTTCATTGCCCCCGGCTATGACACCGCCCTAGACGAAGCCCGCACCCTGCGTGACGAAGGGCGTTCCGTTATCGCCAGCCTACAGGCGCAATATTCGGATACCACCGGCATCAACGCCCTGAAGGTCAAACACAATAATGTGCTGGGCTATTTCATCGAAACCCCTGCGACCCATGCAGATAAAATGCTGTCCGCGCCGCTGTCAGAAACCTTCATTCATCGCCAGACAACCGCCAATGCGGTACGATTCACAACAGTTGAACTGTCAGAGCTTGAAACAAAGATCTTGAATGCCGGATCGAATGCACTTGAGATCGAAAAAGGTCTCTATTCCGCCTTAACTGGCGCAATATTGGATAAGTCAGACGCAATTTTTCAGACAACACGCGCAGTGTCGGAAATGGATTTGACCGCTGGATTTGCGGATCTTGCAGGGTTTGAAAACTGGACCCGCCCGACCCTTTCAAATGGCCGTGAATTCGCGATCACCGGTGGACGTCATCCCGTCGTGGAGGCCGCATTGCGCAATCAGGGTGGTGACGGGTTTATTGCCAATGATTGTGCTTTTAACGACAGCGACGGGGCCGCGATCTGGTTGCTGACGGGTCCCAACATGTCAGGTAAATCGACCTTCCTGCGCCAAAACGCCCTGATCGCCCTGCTGGCCCAAGCCGGCAGTTTTGTACCAGCAACCGAAGCAAAGCTGGGCGTTGTCAGCCAGCTGTTTTCCCGTGTGGGTGCATCCGATGATCTTGCACGGGGGCGATCCACATTTATGGTGGAAATGGTCGAAACCGCTGCGATCCTTAATCAGGCCGATGACCGCGCCTTTGTCATTCTGGATGAAATCGGTCGCGGCACGGCCACCTGGGATGGCCTTTCCATCGCCTGGGCCACGCTGGAATATCTGCATGAAACCAATCGTTGCCGTGCCCTGTTTGCCACCCATTACCACGAGCTGACCCAACTTGCCGATACCTTAGCCGGTGTCGACAACGCCACGGTGGCTGTGAAGGAATGGGAAGGCGACGTGATCTTCCTGCATGAGGTGCACAAAGGGGCTGCTGATCGATCCTACGGCGTGCAGGTTGCCCGTCTGGCAGGCCTACCCGCCTCTGTCGTGGAACGCGCCCGTGTGGTGTTGGAACAGCTTGAGAAATCAGATCGTGACGGGGGCAACACCCCCAAGGCGCTGATCGATGATCTGCCGCTGTTCTCTGCCGCGCCACCACCTGTAGCAACGCCTGTAAAAGCATCGCCAGCTATGGATCGTCTGTCAGAAATCGAACCAGACAGCCTGTCCCCGCGCGAGGCGTTGGATCTTATCTATGAGCTGAAAAAGATGAACAGCATCTGATCAGACACTGTAGAATTCCAATAGAAAAAGGGCGCAAAGATTTCTCTGCGCCCTTTTTGATTTCAATGATTTCCGGCTTAACCGCCGAAGTCATCCAGCATGATGTCTTCGCGATCGACACCCAGATCAAGCAACATGTTGATCACGGATTGGTTCATGATGGGCGGGCCACACATGTAGTATTCGCAATCCTCAGGGTTCGGGTGATCCTTGAGATATTCGTCGTGCAAGATGTTATGGATAAAGCCCGTGTATCCGCCCCAGTCATCTTCTGGCATCGCATCAGACAGCGCGACATGCCATGTGAAATTCGGGAATTCCTTGGCAAGATTGTCGAAATCTTCAACAAAGAACATCTCTTTCTTAGACCGCGCACCATACCAGAAGGTGATTTTGCGGTCGCGGTTTTCAAGGCGTTTCAGCTGGTCAAAGATATGCGAACGCATTGGCGCCATACCGGCACCACCACCGACAAAGACCATCTCTTTTTCGGTATCGCGGGCAAAGAATTCACCAAACGGACCAGAGATCGTCACCTTGTCACCTGGCTTTAGGTTAAAGATGAAAGACGACATCTTACCAGCTGGAATACCGGTAGACCCCGGAGGCGGAGAAGCCACACGCACGTTCAGCATGATCAGGCCTTTTTCATCCGGATAGTTCGCCATGGAATAGGCGCGTTCAATCGGTTCATCCAGGGTGGAATCATACTGCCACAGGTTAAACTTGTCCCAATCGTCGCGGTATTCTTCCTGAATGTCGAAATCCGTGTATTTCAGCGTATGCGCGGGCGCTTCGATCTGAATGTAACCACCGGCACGGAAGTTCACGTCTTCGCCGTCGGGCAATTCCAGAACCAGGTTCTTAATGAAGGTCGCGACGTTGTCGTTGGAACGAACAGTACATTCCCATTTCTTAACGCCGAAGACTTCTTCAGGCACCTCAATATCCATGTCTTGCTTCACAGCAACCTGACAGGACAGGCGATCCCCACAAGACGCTTCGCGCTTTGTGATATGGCCTTCTTCGGTTGGCAGAATGGATCCGCCGCCCGCATGAACCTTCACGCGACATTGCGCACAAGTTCCGCCGCCACCACAGGCAGAGGGCACGAACAGTTTCTGTTCCGCCAATGTTTGCAGCAACTTACCACCGGCAGGCACAGAAATGGTTTTCTCGCCGTTGATTGTGATGTTCACATCACCCGTTGAAACCAGCTTAGAACGCGCCGCCATGATTAAGGCAACAAGCGCCAGAACGATGACAGTGAAAAGGACAACACCAAGTGTAAATGTTAACATACCCGGCCCCCCTTACAGTTTCACGCCAGAGAAGGACATGAAGGCCATCGCCATCAAACCTGCTGTGATGAATGTGATGCCAAGCCCCTGAAGACCGTCTGGCACATCAGAATACTTCAGCTTTTCGCGCACGCCTGCCATCGCAGTGATCGCCAGCGCCCAACCAAAGCCAGAAGACAGACCATAGGTCGCGGCTTCGGCGAAGTTGTAATCGCGTTCCACCATGAACAAAGATCCACCAAGGATCGCACAGTTCACCGTGATCAACGGCAGGAAGATCCCCAGCGCGTTGTACAAAGGTGGGAAGTATTTATCGAGCACCATCTCAAGGATCTGAACAAGTGCCGCGATCACACCAATGTAGGAAATCAGACCCAGGAAGGTCAGATCTACGTTGGGGAAACCAGCCCACGCCAGCGCACCAGGCGCCAGAAGATAGGTCAGGATCAGGTTGTTTGCAGGAACGGTGATGGCCTGAACGACCATCACAGAAATACCAAGACCCATGGCTGTTGAAATCTTTTTGGAAACAGCAATGAATGTGCACATCCCCAAGAAAAAGGACAACGCAAGGTTCTCAACGAAAATTGCCTTTACGGCGAGAGAAAGAAGACCTTCCATCAGTGACCCTCAACAGTCTGAATTTTATATTCACGTTCTTCGACTTGCGCTGGTTTCCAGGACCGGAAGCCCCAGATCAGCAAGCCAATGATAAAGAACGCAGACGGTGGCAGCAGCAGCAGGCCATTTGGCACATACCAACCACCGTTGTTCACGGTTTCAAAGATGGTGATGCCAAACAGGCTGCCAGCCCCGAACAATTCGCGGATGATACCAACCAGCATCAGGATGAACCCATAGCCAAGACCGTTGCCGATGCCATCAATGAAAGACGCAACAGGCGTGTTCTTCATGGCGAAAGCTTCGGCGCGGCCCATCACGATACAGTTGGTGATGATCAGACCCACAAAGACCGACAGGGTTTTTGAGATCTGAAAGGCGTATGCTTTCAAGAACTGGTCCACCACGATCACAAGGGATGCGATGATCACCATCTGCACGATAATGCGAATGGAACCGGGAATGTGGTTGCGCAGCATCGAGATGAACATGCTTGAAAACGCGGTCACGAAAGTCACCGCAAGCGACATCACAAAGGCCACCTGAAGGGATGACGTCACCGCAAGTGCGGAACAAATGCCCAGAACTTGCAGGGTGATTGGGTTGTTGTCGACAAGGGGGTCGACCAACATTTGTCTGTATGTTTGGGCCATCAGATGTCTCCTGCTTGCAGGTTGGCAAGGAAAGGTGCGTAACCGGCTTCGCCCATCCAAAAGCGCACAAGATTATGCACACCAGCGGTGGTCAGCGTTGCGCCAGCCAGCGCATCAACGTGGTAATCAGCACCCGCCGCAGGGGCGGCTTTGGTCACCGAGATTTGCAAAACACCGTTTTCATCGGTCAGGCGTTTGCCAACCCAAAGGGCTTTCCAACGGGGATTGTCGACTTCTGCACCCAGACCAGGGGTTTCACCATGTTCATAGAATTGCAGACCAAAGATGTCGTTGCCGTTGGCTTCTAGTGCGATGAAACCATACAGCGTTGACCACAGGCCATAGCCATGCAGCGGCAGAACCACTTTATCGAGATCACCGTTTTCGTCGCGCAGCAGGTAAGCTGTGACAAAACGGGTTTGGCGACCGATAGAAGCCGGATCATCATCAAGTGCGATGGACAGTTCCGGGTCGCTGCCAGCAGCGCGGTCATCAAATGTGGCCGCATCAAATTGATCGGTGAATTGACCCGTTGCCAGTTCCAGAACACGGGGTTCAAACTGACCAAAGGCTTCTGCCACATCAACGCCGTCTTCATAAAGACCTGCGACTTGCAGAATGTTCACCTGCTTATCCAGCAGTTTGTTGACCTCTTGCAGCGGGCGCAAGGCCACGGCTGCGGCCGACACGATCATAGAGCCAACAAGGCAAACCGCGATGGCGACGAACAGCGTCTTGGACAGTGAATCCGTCGGCTGATCAAGGAAACGACGGATCGCGCCTTTTTTGTTTTCAGTCACTTCAGACATTGCGTCGTGCCCTCCGCCGGATATTCGCTTGTACTACATAATGGTCAATCAGAGGGGCAAAGACGTTGCCAAACAGAATGGCCAGCATCATGCCCTCGGGGAAGGCCGGGTTGATCACACGGATCATCACAACCATGAAACCAATCAATGCGCCGTAAATGAAACGCCCCATATTGGTGTGGGATGCGGACACAGGTTCCGTGACCATAAACACCAGACCAAAGGCGTAACCACCCACTACCAGATGCCAATACCAAGGCATGGCAAACATTGGGTTTGTGTCAGACCCGATCAGGTTCAAAAGGCTTGAAAAGGCGATCATGCCGCCCAAACAGCCCGCAACCAAACGCCAGTTGGCGATTTTGGTGAACAGCAGGAAGGCCAGACCAATAAAGATCGCCAGCGTTGATGTTTCGCCGATAGACCCCTGAACAAAACCAAAGAAGCTGTCCATCCAAGTGCCACCGCGGACCATGATTTCCTGGTACCCATCAGAGGCCGCAATCGCAAGGTTGGTCGCGCCGGAAAAACCGTCAACCGGTGTCCAGATCGTGTCACCAGACATATTCGCAGGATATGCGAAATACAGAAAGGCACGGCCTGTCAACGCAGGGTTCAGAAAGTTTTTACCAGTTCCGCCAAAGACTTCTTTACCGATGACAACACCGAAAGAAATGCCAAGGGCAACCTGCCAAAGCGGTGCATCCGGCGGCATGATCAGGGCAAACAACATAGACGTCACAAGGAAGCCTTCGTTGACTTCATGGCGGCGGATGGTTGCGAACAAAACTTCCCAGATGCCACCAACAACCAGGGTCGTGATGTAGATCGGCAAGAAATACAGCAAGCCATGCATGAAATTCGCAAACGGGTTCGCCGCGTTCAGGCCAATGCCGAAGGTTTCCAGCAAAGATGCGCGCCAGCCAGACGCACCAAGCGTCTCAGCGGCGGAATTCACCTGAAAACCGATATTCCAAAGACCCACCATAAGGGCGGGGATCGTGGCCAAAACCACGTAAGTCATGATACGTTTCATATCCACGTAAGACCGTGCGTGCGGCGCTGCCGTTGTCACAGTCTTTGGCGTGTAGATGAAGCTTTCGACCATCTCGTACACCGGGAAATAACGTTCCCATTTGCCGCCCTTCAGAAAGTTCGGCTCGATGCGGTCAAAGAAGTTGCGCAATCCCATGATCAGCCCTCCCGCTCAATTTTGGCAAGACAATCACGAAGCGCCATTCCATATTCATATTTTGCCGGGCAGGCGAAACCAACAAGACCAAGGTCTTCTTCGTCAAGTTCCAACGCACCAAGCGATTGCGCCACATCCGTGTCCATCACCAACATTGCGCGCAGCAATTGGGTGGGCAGGAAATCCTGTGGCATCAGTTCTTCAAAGGTCCCAAGCGGAACCATCGCACGACGGCCACCGTTCAGGTTGGTTGTCAGCGCATAAAGTTTCTTCGACATGGCCGACCCCAGCACAGGCTGGAAAGAAAACTTGCTGAACATCGGACGGATCCAACCCATCGGGATCTGTTTGTGATCTTCTTCAATCACAGTGATCTGACGGTGATAACGACCAAGATACGCATCTGCACCTTCGCCCGCACGACCAGACAGAATAGAACCTGAAATCACACGCAACGGCGCGCTGTCATCCACACCGCCCGCAGTCAGATCATCCATAGACGCGCCCGCAAGGGTGCGCACAAGACGTGGTTCATTCATCCGTGGGCCACTTAAGGCAATCACGCGATCGCCGGTGATATTGCCCGTCATCAGCAGATGACCAATCGCGATCACATCTTGATACCAGATGGACCAAACGGTTTTGGTGGCGCTTGGCGCATCAAGGAAATGCATATGCGTGCCAGGCAGACCAGCGGGGTGTGGCCCTGCGAATGTGGCAGCTTCAACACCAGCTACATCGCCACCAGGCACATCCGCACCAGTTGCGTGACACAGATATGTTTTGCCTTCGGTCAGCAGTGTGATCGCCTCAAGGCCCTTCACAAAAGCATCACGTTGCTCGGATATAATCACAGCAGGGTCAGCTGTCATTGGTTCCGTATCCATCGCGGTCACGAAAATCGCCGCTGGACGTTCATCAGATGCAGGCACGCGGGAATAAGGCCGTGTGCGGAATGACGTCCACAGACCAGAGGCGGCCAAACGTTCTGCCAGACCTTCTGCAGTGTCTGCGTTACCGACGTTGGAAAAATCCACCGGGTCGGCCGCGTTTGCATCAACTTCGATTTCAATGCTGATCAGCGCACGTCGCGCCCCACGGTTCACGGCTTTGACGCGGCCGGAAACCGGCGAAGTCACCATAACATCTGGTGTGTCTTTATGCGCGAACACCGGGGACCCTGCGGAAACAGTATCACCCTCCTGAACCGCAATGCGAGGCTTCAAACCGATGTAATCGGATCCAAGTAACGCAACTGTCTGAATGGCAGGCCCGTCGGCGATGCTCTGTAGGGGAGCTCCCGTAACGGGGAGGTCGAGCCCTTTTTTGAGAGGAAACTGATGCACGCTGGTATCTTACCCTGGCTGAATTATTGTTCTGGGGGCAATATCATTCATTTGCCGCAGACCAAAGGGTAACATGCGGCGTTTTCGTCGCTAAATGCAGGGTGCGGCGTTTTGTCTCAGATAGTGTTACGCCGCGATCCTTTAGGAGAACACAAGCTTAACGGACACTGTAAAGATGACAGATTCAATGAACCTTACACGACGTACCATCCTCTTCGCCCCACTCGCTCTCGCGGCATGCCGCAACAGCGGAGAAGTCCTTAGTTTTAACGGCAATACGATGGGTACCAACTATTCCATCACGGCTGTAACCGGGGCGAATTCTGCTTCTCGTGAAGATCTTATTGCTGGCATTGATCAGGCCCTTGCAACCGTGCATGCCGAAATGTCCAACTGGGATTCGTCTTCCGAAGTGTCGCTTTTCAACGCTTCAGCGTCGACAAATTCACAGACTGTTTCACCCGCCTTCGCGCAGGTGATGAAATCTGCCGAAGATGTTCGTCAGCAAAGTGGCGGTAAATTCAACGTCGCTCTGGGCCCACTGATCGAAGCATGGGGCTTTGGCGCAACCGGCCAGACCCGCACCCAGCCAACTGACGCGCAAATCGCATCTCTGATGTCCGGCGTTGGTGCAGGCGTTGAAGTAGATGGCAACACCATCCGCAAAACCAATCCGGCAACACAGGTTTACCTGTCTTCCATCGCCAAAGGTCACGGCGTTGACCGCGTGGCACAAGCCCTGAACGATCTGGGTGTGAAAGACTATATGGTTGAAATCGGTGGTGATCTTGTCACCGCAGGTACAAACCCCGATGGCCAATCCTGGCAGGTTGGCATTGAAAAGCCTGACGTTCTGGCGCTTGGCGTTCAGTCCGTTGTTGGCATTTCCGGCATGGGCCTGGCAACATCCGGCGATTATCGCAACTATTTCGAAGCAGACGGTCAGCGATTCTCTCACATCCTGGATGGTGAAACCGGTCGCCCGGTTGATCACGCCACGGCATCCGCAACGGTTGTTGCTGAAAACGCGATGATGGCTGATGCATGGTCCACTGCAATGCTGACACTGGGTCGCGAACGCGGTCTGGAACTGGCAAACGAAATGAACCTCGCGGTTTTGTTTATTGAACGTGACGCCGCAGGCGATACATTCACAACAACCGCAAGCGCGCAGTTCGCCGCTCTGCAGGCCTGATAAGGATACAGCCCGTGGAAACTTTCGTATTTGCCTTTGGTTTTCTTTTGATCGTTGTGCTCGGCATGTCGCTAGGTGTGATTTTCATGGACAAGCGGATTAAGGGCAGCTGCGGCGGGCTGAACGCAATTTCTGATGCAGATCAATGTGTTGTCTGCAGTAAAGAAATTGACCCTGACAGCCCATTGCGTGAACGCCTGCAGTGTCCGCGTGCGAAAAAGATCGCTGAACGTATGGCCGCCGAAAACGCGGCACAAGGCACCTAAACATATTTGTTGCTGGGCGTTTCAGACGTCCAGCGGCAAAAACCCCACGGTGATCAGACAGATCCCGGCAAGCCCCCCAAACAGCCATAACTGCCATGTTGGTCCCTCTGCTTTCCAGACGCGGCGAAAGCTGTGCCCCGACAGAACCGCGATCACAAACAGCAGCAGTGCAAGTGTCGGCGGCAGGTGTAAATCGGCAAATGGCATAAAACTCTTCCCTGATCAGCAAGTCTCTGTCTAAACTTAGTGACATATTAGGTCTCTGAGTTTCAAGCAGGAGGGCACAACATGCCAGGTTCGTTTCAACCCCCTATTCGCGGAAAAGCCGCAGGTAAGAACCAGGGGGTCAGTCAGTCGCTTGCGTCAAATACGGCGGCGGATACAGCAACGGTTGCCACACTTTTGAAAAACAAAGGCGGGACTGTAATTTCCATCAATCCGGAGGATACCATCGCCGCCGCCGTAAAGGTGTTGGGCGAACATGGCATTGGCGCGCTTCCGGTTGTCACAGCCACGGGCGAGTTGTCAGGCATCCTATCTGAACGTGATATCGTTCGAAAACTGGCACAAACACCCGGCGAAACCCTGCCCCAAAGCGTGTCAGAAAATATGACCCCCGGGGTGGAAACCTGCACTGCAGACGAACCCCTTGTATCCGTTCTGCGCCGCATGACAGACGGACGCTTTCGTCACATGCCCGTTGTATCCGACGGACGGGTCTGTGGCATGGTCACGATTGGGGATGTGGTGAATTTTCGTCTGCGAGAACTGGAACACGAAGCATTGCAGTTAAAACAGATGATTGTCGGCTAAGGGGTTCAGCCGGAAAAAGCTATTCCGGCTGAAGTTTTACGTGCCTTAGGCAGGGGTTGATGAAACACCAACCTGTGCCGGGCGCAGCAGACGGTCATGCAGCATGAAGCCTTCAGCAGCCACCTGAATGATGTCACCAGCTTTGGTGCCGGGCAGCGGCGCTTCGAACATCGCCTGGTGTTGCTGTGGATCAAACCGATCGCCAACTTCAGGCGCAATGCGTTTGATTCCATGCTTTTCAAACACGTTCAGCAGTTCACGCATCGTCAGTTCAATTCCTTCGAACAGGCCGGCATTTGCCGCACGTTGTTCTTCGGTCATCGTTTCCATCGCACGTTTCATATTATCGTGCACAGGCAACATATCGCGGGCCAATTTGGAGCCGCCATAGTTTTCTGCTTCGCGACGATCCCGATCAGACCGCTTACGTGCATTTTCGGCATCCGCCAACGCACGCATAAATCTGTCTTTGTAATCATCACGTTCCGCGATAATTGCGTTTACTTCAACAGAAGGGCCTTCTTTCAGCGCCTCTTCCATGATGTCCAGCTGGTCATCGCCGTAAACATCTGCTTCTGCCGCTGCGATGTCGTCCAGAAAGTCGTCTTTTTTCATGTCAGCCATGTCTTCACCTCTTCGCCAGCGTCAGCTTTTATCAGAAATCATCCGCCCGACAAGCTGTGCTGTGTAATCTACCACCGGAACAATGCGCCCATAGTTCAAACGGGTTGGCCCGATGATCCCAATTGCGCCCACAATCTTCCGGTCAGCGTTCATATAAGGAGAAACCACCAAAGAGCTACCCGAAAGTGAAAATAACTTGTTTTCCGAGCCAATAAAAATGCGCACGCCATCACCGCTTTCGGTCAGATCCAGAAAGTCTGCGATATCGCGTTTACGTTCAAGATCATCAAACAGGCTGCGAATCCTGTCCAGATCTTCTGCATTTCCATTATCTTCCAACAGGTTGGATCGCCCTCGCACGATCAGACGTTCATAAGATTCGCCTTCATTTTCCCACAGGGCAAAGCCATTTTCGACAAGATCCCGCGCCAGGCTATCAATTTCCTGTCGCCGTGTTTTTATCTCGTGTTTTACACGATTGCGCAGTTCAGAAAGCGTGTGACCCTCAGCAAGCGCATTCAAAAAGTTCGCAGCCTCACGCATGGAACTTGGGGTTTGACCCAGTGGTGGCTGAAATACCCGGTTTTCTACATGACCGTCTGCAAAAACAAGAACCACCAGCGCGCGATCGACACCCAAATGGACAAATTCGATATGTTTTACAGGGGCTTCGTGTTTCGGCGCCAGAACAAGACTGGCCCCCTGCGTGATCCCCGACAAGGCCTTCCCAACGCTATCCAGAATGGATCCCACATTTTTCTGATTGGATCCTACCGTCGCATTAATTTTGTCCTGATCATCCCGGGACACATCACGCATTTCCATGATGCCATCCACAAACATCCGCAGGCCCTGTTGTGTTGGAATGCGCCCAGCGGATACATGCGGGCTGTCCAAAAGCCCCATAAATTCAAGATCCTGCATAACATTGCGTACGGTCGCGGCAGATACTTTTTCACTAAGCGTGCGTGTCAGGGTCCGTGATCCGACGGGTTCGCCGTCATGCAGATAGCTTTCCACAACCCGGCGAAACACTTCGCGCGAACGATCATTCATCTCATCATAGATCTGGGTCTGTTCTGTCATAACGGGCCTTATATACTGCGGCATTCATTAAAGGCGAACCAACGAAAAGGTCAATCGCAGCTTGCTTTTTTGCACCTTACAAAGCTATCTGAAGACAACAGTAAAAAGGATAAGATCATGCGCCCGTCTGGCCGTCAAATTGATGAAATGCGTTCCGTTTCCATTGAAACCAACGTCACCCGCCATGCAGAGGGCTCATGCCTGATCAAAATGGGCGAAACCCATGTCCTATGTACCGCATCTCTCGAAAGCCGCGTGCCACCGTTTCTACGCAACACTGGTCTTGGCTGGGTAACTGCGGAATACGGCATGCTGCCACGCGCCACCCACACGCGTATGCGTCGTGAATCCGCGCAGGGCAAACAATCTGGAAGAACTCATGAAATTCAAAGACTTATCGGGCGATCTCTGCGTGCTGGTGTGGATCGTTCTGCGCTTGGTGAACGTCAGATCACCATCGATTGTGACGTTATTCAGGCGGACGGCGGCACGCGTTGTGCAGCCATCACCGGCGGTTGGGTTGCCCTGCGTCTGGCTGTGAACAAGCTTTTGAAAGCTGGCGATATTGTTTCTGATCCACTGATTGATCCGGTTTCCGCGATTTCCTGTGGTATCTATGCAGGTCAGCCTGTTCTTGATCTGGATTACCCAGAGGATTCCGAGGCTGGCGTTGACGGTAACTTTGTCATGACAGGGTCCGGTAAGCTGATCGAAATTCAGATGTCTGCGGAAGGTTCTACGTTCTCTCGGGAACAGATGAATCAGCTGATGGATCTGGCTGAAAAAGGCGCGTCCGAGTTGACCGCAGCACAATTGGCGGCGACAAAGTAATGCGTAAATTTACCGGCAAAGATCTTGTGGTCGCATCCCACAACGCGGGCAAGATTCGTGAAATTGGGAAACTTCTGGAACCCTTTGGAATCAATGTGAAATCCGCAGGGGATCTTGGTTTTGAAGAACCCGAAGAAACCGAAGACACCTTTGCCGGTAACGCCCGTATCAAGGCCCATTTTGCGGCGAAATCATCCGGCCTACCCGCCCTGTCTGATGACAGTGGTATCATGGTCGACGCGTTGAATGGCGATCCCGGTGTGTACACCGCGGATTGGGCCGAAACCGACGACGGCCGTGATTTTGTTATGGCCATGACCAAGGTTCAAACCTTGCTTGACGAAAAAAACGCCGCCCAGCCACGTAAGGCCGCGTTCGTTTGCACGCTTTGTATCGCATGGCCAGATGGCCATGACGAAGTTTTCGAAGGGCGCGCAGAAGGTCAGGTTGTTTGGCCCATGCGCGGCGAGCACGGTTTTGGCTTTGATCCTGTGTTTCAGCCACAAGGCCATGATGTGACTTTCGCAGAAATGCTGCCCGAAGAAAAAGCCCCCCTCACCCATCGCGCTGCCGCCTTCCGGTTGCTGGTAGATGGCTGTTTCGGTGATATTTCATGAAAGAAGACTGGCAGAACGCGGGTTTTGGCCTGTATCTGCACTGGCCATTCTGCCTCGCGAAATGTCCGTATTGCGATTTTAACTCTCATGTATCGAAATCTATTGATGATGACGCATGGGAAACCGCCTTTCTTGCCGAGATTGACCGCGTAGGCCGTGAAACGGGCCCGAGAGTGCTTGATTCGGTGTTCTTTGGTGGCGGCACCCCCAGTTTGATGCCCGTGCGGCTGGTGGACCGTATTCTAACGCGGATCCGGGAAACATGGCATCTGTCGAACAATTGCGAAATCACCCTTGAGGCAAATCCCACCTCGATCGAAGCTGATAAATTTCGTGGGTTCCGTGATGCGGGCGTGAACCGCGTATCGGTTGGCATTCAGGCCATGAACAACGAAGATCTGCGAAAGCTCGGTCGGATGCATTCCGTGTCCGAAGCTATGGCCGCTTTGGACATCGCGCGGAACACATTTGACCGCGTCAGTTTTGATCTAATCTACGCCCGACAGGATCAGTCCCTACCTGCTTGGGAAGCAGAGCTGAAACAAGCCCTAGATCTGGAACCTGATCATCTGTCTTTATATCAGTTGACAATCGAGGACGGCACGGCCTTTGGTGACCGCTTTGCCAAAGGCGGTTTGCGCGGCCTTCCATCAGAAGATCTTTCCGCCGATATGTATTTCGCCACTCAGGAAATTTGTGATCACAAAGGTCTGCCGGCCTACGAGGTGTCAAATCATGCCCGCCCCGGCGCTGAATCCCGCCACAACATGATTTATTGGAATTACGGCGACTACGCTGGCATTGGCCCCGGTGCACATGGCCGTTTGACGCTCAATGGGCAAAAATTCGCAACCGAGACACATTTAGCCCCAAAATCATGGCTTTGTTCTGTTTCCGAAAATCAAACCGGTGAAAATCATCGTGAAAAAATTTCCCTTGAAGATCAATATGTTGAACGCCTTCTTATGGGGTTACGGCTGTCAGATGGTGTTGAACTGCGACGTCTCTCGTCGAGCTCAGATCTGATGAACGCGCCACAGGTCATTGAACTGCGCGAGAATGGCCTGATTTCAAGCGATGAAAACCGCTTTTGGGTCACACCACAGGGGCGCCCTCTGTTAAACGCAATTTTGCGAAAATTGCTGGAGGACTGAATGCGGACACTTTGGCTGATCGGTGGATTGCTGTCATTCATCCTGGGTCTGATCGGGGCCTTCCTGCCCCTGCTGCCAACCGTACCCTTGATGTTGCTTGCGACCTTCTGTTTTTCAAAATCATCTGAACGACTGCACAACTGGCTGATCAATCACCCACGGTTTGGGCCCGCCATCGCAGACTGGAATGACCATGGATCCATCAGCCCACTG
>NZ_JBMYXF010000009.1:0-82999 GCF_049608145.1 Halocynthiibacter sp. | reverse complement strand
AACTGCACGCAGTTACCGACACCGCAGGACGGCCCATACGATTTGTCATGACCGCAGGACAAGTCAGTGACTACAAAGGTGCAGCTGCTTTGATTGATCTATTGCCCAAAGCCGAATTTCTGCAGGCACCCTTTCAGGATCATGCTGCGCATAACCCTGTCGGGCAATGGATCGAGGGTATGATGCTGATTGGTTCCGTAAGGCATTGTCGAATAAAGATATTAAGCCCTGTATCCCAGGGCGAAAGTCACGCAAAAAACTGTGAAATATGATAAGCGTCGATACAAACGGCGCAACCGCCCCTCTCGTGACATTGCTTGCAATGCACTGCCGGGCAGTGATTGAGCGTATGTTTGGTAAGCTCAAAGATTGGAGGCAGATCTCCACTCGATATGATCGCTGCCCCAACGTATTTATGTCCGCAATTGCGCTCGCAGCTACCGTGCTGTTTTGGGTATGAGGCCTGAGCCTAGGGGCTATTCAGTTACCCTGCTTTAACGCCTGCATTGTCCGCAGAAACAACTGCAACCGATTTTCAATGACGTGATCGCTTGGGATCTCGCCAATGAACCTGATGGGGATCAGAGTGGTGGAACGAGTCAAAACAGAGTCCTTTCAAAGCCAGGCAAACCTGCCCGGCGCATGGCCACGACCCTGATGGAGGCGGCTGATGAGTATGAAAGGTTCCGGAACCTGTGCCCTGACAAAGAGAGCAACAAGAGCCATCTGTCAAATCAGCGGGATATATCTGGGCAAGACGGAAAAGTTTAGATTGCGAACTTGTCCATATAATAAGTTGTTTTAAGCAAAAATATGAAGGCTTCGCGCCGCAATCAAAGTGTTTCAAGACCCGTTTACACAGACTTTCGTCTTTTTGGCAGTTGGCGTAAATTGGCGCACCTGAGAGGATTCGAACCTCTGGCCTCTGCCTTCGGAGGGCAGCGCTCTATCCAGCTGAGCTACAGGTGCCTGTTATTGGGATATAGCCGCCACATAGAGAGGGTGCAATCAAGAACTGGTCTTTCCGTGGAAATATCTCAAGAGTATCGAGACATGCCGCAAACCCAGTGACAAATTCCCTTGCCGCCTTTTGCACTGAAAATTTGAAATTTCGGCCCACATTCAAACAGTTATGCCGAAAACAAATGTTCCAAAGCATTTGCGAATTCATCGATATCTGCACAGGGATATGCACCGATATCGCGCAATTGCCCCGTTACATCCTGCGGAAGACCTGTGTTGCTTTCGGCGGGTATTTCATTCAGTCGGCCACCTATGAACAACGGGCGTTCCAGACCCGCTTTCTGCATCCTTTCCAACAGTTCCTCTGCAGAGCGCAGGGCCACACCATTCCAAGTGGAAAGTGCAATGACATCCGCATTTTCGGCGAGCGATGCCAAATCTTCCAGATTGGCGGAAACACCACCATCAATGATCTCAAAACCGCAACGTTCAAAGACCATATCCAATAAAGTCTTCGCGTGTTCATGCACGTCACCGCATGCGGTCAGAATGCGGATCTTCCGTGTAGAAAGCCGACGCAGTTTTTCGCCTGTTGCTCCCCGACAGATCCTATCTCTGCGTTCTTTCAGTTCGAGAAAAGTTGCCGCAGGAACTATAGGTTCAGACGATCCAAAACGGTTTTCTATCGCACGTGCCCCCATGCGACGTAGCGTGAGCAACATTTCAAACGGATCAAGGGGGTCAAGATCTGCGTCCTTAAATCCCTGAAAAAGACGGGTTGAGAATGCCTCAGCCCCAGACAGGATCTTATCCCGAATGCCAGCCACCTTTGACAGGTCCAACAAGGGCTCAAACCCTGCGGCAAGTTCAGACATGCGTGCCAGATTTAACTGAGCATCAATCACCTCATCCGGCGCCGGAATACGCGTGTTTTCAGTCACAGGAACCGGATTCACAGCATGTCCGCTGGGCAGTTGGCGTTGCGCAAGAATATCGGGCAACAGATAACTGGCGAGGCTAGCGTAATTCTGGGCGTTTTCCCCCTTATATAGCACCGTCGCACCATAAACCTGTGATCCAGGCGATTCACCGAGAATTTGTGTCAACGCCTGCTGAAACGCGATACGTGTCACGGGATCCGTGAAATGATGACCATAGCAAACCGTATAACGGGCACTGCAAAGCTTTGTAACAATATGCTTTTCCACAATCGCCATGCCAAGGGCAGAACAAAGATCATGAAAAGAGGCCGCAAATCCATCATCCAGATTTGAATGCACAAGAACGGGTACATCTTGTGCTGAAATCAGGCCAAGGGCACGAAGAGTTTCAGCGGTTGCAGTGACATCATCATTGTCACCAGGCAAACGAAACGTGAAATACTGTCCAAGGTTACCAAGAGTAGTGGCACCAGCCGCAAGGGCATATTTCGCGTTTTCAAAAGCCCCGGGAAACCCCAACATGAAATCACCAAAGTGCATTGCTGCTGGTGCGGCTTCGGTAATGCGGCGGAAGTCATCGGGACCGTCCAAGATTACTCCGGTGCCTCGCATTCCCCCTGCCCGATCAGCAGTTTTGTGCCCCATTGACCAGTCAAGGCACATGCCAAACCGATCAATGCGCACATCTTTTTCAGCACAGCTGCGATAAATGTCTCGAAGCGCTTCCAAAGTGGTTTCTAGCGACCGGTATCCAAGATGGGCATGCTGCATAACACGGCCTTCGCCCATCATACGATGTTTGTATTCCCACTCAGACGAAACCTGAAATTCACGTTGAAACGCAGCAGGTTGCACATGCCATTCAGATGCAGCCTGCCGCCCTTCTGCCAACAGATCCGCCCCTTTGGGCAAGTTCTGCTCTGGCAGGATCTGTTGCCGAGACAGCGTGTCAGGCGAAAAGTTCATGACAAAGTTCAAGAGCACTGACCAGAGTATCAACCTCGGACTCTGTATTATACAGGCCAAAAGATGCCCGCGCTGTGGCCGGAACACCCAGATGTTGCATCAGAGGCTGCGCACAATGATGACCGGCACGCACGGCGACGCCACGCTTATCAAGCACAGTGGACAGGTCATGCGCATGTGCGGCCCCTTCCATGGTAAAGGAAAAGATTGCGCCTTTTGTTGCGGAATTCCCCTGCACATTCAGCCAGTTCAGACCATCCAATTTGGCACGGGCATAATCACGCAATTTGCGTTCATGTGCTGCAACATTGTCCATGCCAAGATCCATCAAATATTCAAGCGCTGCCCCCAACCCGATCATTTGAACAATGCCAGGGGTGCCGGCTTCGAACTTCATTGGCGGGTCATTATAGGTCACTTCATCGCGCGACACTTCGCGGATCATATCACCGCCCCCCATAAAGGGCTGCATTTCGTTCATGCGTTCTTTACGAATATACATCGCGCCGGAACTGGATGGACCATACAGTTTATGCCCCGTGATCGCGAAGAAATCACAGCCCAAGTCATTCACATTCACAGGCATATGTACGGAAGACTGAGACCCATCCACCATCACAGGAACGCCCTTTTCACGGGCAAATTCACAGATGGATTTAACATCAACAACACTGCCTAACACATTGGACATATGGGTAATTGAGATGAGTTTTGTTTTTTCGCCAATGGCATCGATCACGCGTTGCGGATCAAGATCACCATTGCTGTCAATTTCGACCCATTTGATCACCACACCAAGGCGTTCACGCAGGAAATGCCAGGGCACAATATTGGCGTGATGTTCCATGACGGATAGGATAATTTCATCCCCCGCCTGCAGGTTCGCAGCACCCCAGCCATAGGCCACCATATTGATACCCTCGGTGGTACCCGAGTTCATAACAATTTCGTCTTCCGTCGCCCCAAGGAATTTGGCGATCGTTCCGCGAACAGATTCGTATTTTTCCGTGGCCAGATTAGACAGATAATGCAGTCCGCGATGCACATTGGCGTATTCTTCGGCATAGCCGCGCGTCACCGCATCAATCACCACCTGCGGCTTTTGCGCAGAGGCACCATTATCCAGGTAAACCAAAGGCTTGCCATTCACTTCGCGGGATAAAATCGGGAAATCAGCGCGGATTTTTTCGACGTCATACATCTTTTCAGACACCTTATGAGGGAACCATCCCAAGAGAAATCAACACAATAGAAAGCACCATGCTGATCACAAATATTGCGGCCAGACCGCCAAAGAAGACGGCCAGCGCGGATTTAAACCCATGAACTTGAGCCATAAAATGACACAACTGCCACATCATAATAACCATCGCAGCATATCCGAATAATATTGCTCCGGACGGCATAACCAATGCGATCACAAGTTGGACAAGGTTGAGCGCGAACATGATCATCTGTTGAAAGATAATCAAGGCCAGAACGTCATCAAAACGGCCATGACCGCCTGCCATTTTTCCGGCTACAAATGTTCCAAGGAACAATAACATCGCCTGGCTCGCCAACAACATTCCTGTTAGGAAAAAAGGACTGGGTTCAAAGGCTTGCGCACCTTCTGGCAATTCAGGTGTGGGCAGCAGGCTGCCTACCACAAAGCTGAGCACCACAGAAGCAGCACAGGTCAGCCAGAACATCAACCACAGTGTCTGACGTGGAAAACCGAGCGCGATCACTTCCGCCATTGCGCCGCGTGGGTCCTGAAAACTGCGTAAAATCAGGTCTTTCACCCATGGAAAAGTCAGTTCCATTATGCCACCCTCATGTGACGGACAGCAACACGCAGTCCAATTGTGAAAAAGCCCAAAAAAGCAATAAACCACAGCACAAAAACCAGATAGGTTTCCCCGCCAGGGCCCATAATGCCCTGCGTCAACCCAAGCAGCAGCCACAGTGGCATCGCCGCAAGCAAAGACCAAAACATGCTAAGGCGGATATCAAGGCCGCTGACCCCTGCCAGAAACCGCAGAGGCAACCACAGCAAGGCAGATAGAATGTAGAAAAACAGCGGGAAAACGAAAACAAGGACCAAAAACCCGCTATAGATCAGGCTGGCCATATTCCCAAGTTCCGGCTGCAATTCAGCCTGGCGCGCCCAAACAGGCAGCTGGCCGACAAAGGCCAGCAAACCTGCAATAATCGCATAGGTCAGCACCAAGCCTTCATCGCCCGACATACGGCGTTCAAACACCTCACGCGGGCGACGATAACAGGCAAGGATATCGCGTGTAACAGACATCGGCTTTCCTTATGCGCGGCGACGGGCCATCCAGGATTCAAGACGTTCTGTCAGAAGATCACGAATGGCTTCGTCTGCGACTTCGTCAATTGCCTCAGCAAGAAACGCCAACACCAAAAGGTCCTGCGCTTCGGCCTTTGGGACACCACGCGAACGAAGATAAAACAACGCCCCGTCATCGATCGCGCCACAGGTGGAACCATGGGAACAGGCCACATCATCCGCGTAGATTTCCAGCTCAGGCTTAGCCAAGAAGTTACTGTCATCGTCCAACAAAAGACCCTGACTGATCTGGTAGCCATCCGTTTTCTGTGCATCTGGTTGAACAAGGATCTTGCCCTGGAACACACCGGTTGCCCCATTGCGCAGAACTTTTTTGAACACCTGACGACTTTCACAGTTCACCGCGTCATGTGTGATGAAGACCGTGTCATCATGGTGAAAACCCTGCTCTGTTGCGCCATCACCGGCGGCAACGCCCGCGATATGGGCCAAGGTGTCATCGCCGTTCACTTCGATCACCGCTTCATTGCGGGTCAGAGCGCCGTTCACGGTCATGGTGAAGCTGCGGAACTGGCTTTCAGTACCAAGACGCGCAAACATATGGGTCACAGCATGGCGCACATGCTGCCGCCCCTGAGTGCGCACATGGTGGAAAGACGCACGATCCGCAACCTCAATTTCCATCACAGTGTTGAAACGTGCAGCCGCCGGACCATTTTCTAGAACGGTGATCTCGGCGCCCTCAGACAGCTTCACAACGTGGTGTAGCATCGCGTCGGACTGATCCGAATTATAAAGGTAAATCAATGAAACGGGTTTTGAAACCTTGCCGGTCACGTTCAACAGAATGCCATCCGCAGCAGCAGCCGTGTTCGCAATCGCCAGTGGGCGCGCAACAGGTGTCTGCCCGTTGGTTTCCAGAACACCGTATAGCCCCTGCGCCCAGTGGATATCAGCACCAGAAACATCCGCAAGGCGTTCGATTGTGACACCTTCCAGCGACAGATCATCAGACTGATCCGCATCAAAAACACCGTCAACAAAGACGATCTTCAAACGATCCACTTCGGAAAACACAGGTGTTTCCTCATATGCGACGAACTGACCTTCGGGAGCCTCAGCCTGGGTCAACGCATCAGGGCGGGTATATTTCCAGTATTCGTCACGACGCCCTGGCAAACCAACAGCCGCCAGACGCGCCAACGCATCTTCGCGCGCTTTCGCAGACCAGCCGCCAGACACGGGCGAAGTCACTGAAAGCTGCGCATTTTTCTGTTCAGCAACAGCCATTATGCATACTCCGCCAAAAGGTCGGCATAGCCGTTGTTTTCAACTTCCAGCGCCAATTCAGGGCCGCCAGTTCTGATGATACGGCCTTCTGCCATGATGTGCACAACATCAGGTTTGATGTGATCCAGAAGACGTTGATAGTGGGTGATCACAAGGAAAGAACGCCCCGCATCACGCAAGGCATTTACGCCTTCGGAAACCAATTTCATCGCATCCACGTCAAGACCAGAATCGGTTTCATCCAAGATGCACATCTTTGGCTCAAGCATCGCCATCTGTAGGATTTCGTTACGCTTTTTCTCGCCGCCGGAAAAACCAACGTTGACCGGGCGTTTCAGCATATCCGCGTCAATTTTCAGGGTCTTCGCCTTGGCACGAACAACCTTCAGGAAATCCGCAGCGGACAATTCTTCTTCGCCGCGCGCCTTGCGCTGGGAGTTCACCGCAGTGCGCAGGAAAGTCATGTTGCCAACGCCTGGGATCTCAACCGGATATTGGAACGCCAGAAACAGGCCAGCGGCAGCACGTTCTTCGGATTCCATATCCAAGATATCTTCGCCGTCCAGTTGTGCAGAGCCTTCGGTCACTTCATAGCCGTCACGGCCAGACAAGACATAAGACAACGTGGATTTTCCAGAACCATTTGGCCCCATAATCGCATGGACTTTGCCAGCTTCAAGCGTCAGATCAACACCTTTGAGGATCTTCTTACCATCATCTTCAAGTTCGGCGTGCAGGTTCTTGATTTCAAGCATATTTTTCTTCTTTCATCATCACGCAAATGCGCGGGGTTATAGGAAACGCGAAAGCCCGACGCAGAAAACTGACGCCGGTTTCGCTTTGTTCAGATCGCAGGGAAACACCGTTGTGCGGTAAGTCCTGCTGTGAATTCAGGTTGGGTTTTAGAAAGTCTGGGCAGTCGCGACCGCTGGCGTTTCTGTGCCTAATTCGCTGGCGGAAACCACCCCATCCGTGCCCTCGGTGACCTGCACTGCGGCGGGCACATATGGGGCGTAAAGCTGTGCCCAAGTCGTTGGATAACGATCCTGTAACTGGTTTTCGCCATAGATCATTGCGCAGAATCCAACCGCAAAGGCCGCGATCCGCCACATTGAGAAAACTTTGAACAAAAGTATAACCAGAAACGCGACCCCAAGCGCCGCCCATAAAGGACCGTTTGCACTTTGCAGCGGTGTCACGATGGGTTCTGGCAGGGCAAACAATGGCGTGCGCCCCGCAGAATACATGTGAAACAATCCGACATTTGCGATCAGCACCGCGCCGGCCCCCATCAACAACGCCAACGGCATGCCCAGAAGGCGCTCGATGACAGGTGTTCTGGATGTGCTCTTTGCTGTCCGCGACAGGCTCAGCCCATTGCTTCTGTGTGACTTTTTCGAATTTCGCACGCGCTGGCTTGTATCTGCCGCGCCCACAAGCATCTGCCCCATCAGATTGGGCCCCGTGCCCTTGTTGATGCGCGAAATCCGTTTGTTGAAAATATCGTGTTGATCGGCCATTGCCATGACGTTTGTTCCCACTTCTCACCCATTCGGCAACAGTTTGTTTCGAAACATGGCGTGAACAAGGCAGGATGTGGGTAATATTAGCGCAAACAATAGCTTCCGCAGCGTCACACCGATCACGGGCAACACTGTTGAGGTCAGAAGATATGAAAACGCAGGCTGTTGTCATCTATACGGTCACCGCTGTACCAGAGGCCGAAACCATCAACATGCTTTGCCCGACGACTTCATAATCAAGATCAACGCCCACAACAGCATTCGCACCTTTTTCCTGTGCACGCTGTTCAAGTTCACGCAGGGCCGTGTCGCGGGCATCTTGCAGTTTACTTTCATAAGCACCGGACCGCCCACCGACGATATCAGTGATCGAAGCAAAAACATCGCGCACAACATTCGCCCCCATAATCGCCTCGCCCACGACAATGCCGTGGTAGGTGCGAATGGGTTTGCCTTCGATAGAGGGAGTGGTTGTGATGATCATTTACTTTCCTCGCCCGCATGCAACGCAGCAATTTTCTCTTGAGTTTCTGCAACGCGTTGATCCCGCGCAACTTTCATAATGGCATTGTTCCGAACAATGGCCTGCTCAACAGTTTTTCTCGCAATAAAGTACCAAACTAAACCAGCAACTCCACCGACAAGAACACCAACCATGGTAGATGCCGCGAGAATACTCACATGAAGGGAAATGATCGCAAGCCATTCAGGAGGCATCCCAAAAAGCGTTGTGAAGATAACGGGAATGCCCACAAAGCTCCACACCAATGCGGCTTCGTTCGACGGGCTACGCCTTGCGGTTTTCGCAATCTTTGAAGCTTCGTCTCGACTGATCATATTTTATCTCCAAAATGAAACTGTTTACCCAACAGACCCTTCAAGAGAAATCGCAACAAGCGCTTGCGCTTCCAAAGCGAATTCCATTGGCAAGGCTTGCAGAACGTCTTTCACAAAGCCGTTGACAACAAGGGCCACGGCCTCTTCTTCACCGATACCGCGGGAACGGCAGTAGAACAGTTGATCGTCATCCACCTTGGATGTGGTCGCCTCATGTTCCACGCGGGAGGAATTGTTTTTAACTTCAATGTAAGGCACCGTATGCGCGCCACATTTATCGCCAATCAGCAAGCTGTCACATTGGGTGAAGTTGCGTGAATTCTTAGCCTTTGGATGCATGGACACAAGGCCGCGATAGGTGTTTTGCGCCTTACCAGCGGAAATCCCCTTGGACACGATACGTGATTTCGTGTTTTTGCCCAAATGCACCATCTTTGTGCCGGTGTCGGCCTGCTGCATGTTGTTGGCAATCGCGATGGAGTAAAACTCGCCCTGGCTTTCATCGCCGCGCAGAATGCAGCTTGGGTATTTCCAAGTCACTGCAGATCCAGTTTCAACCTGGGTCCACATGATTTTCGCACGATCCCCACGGCAATCCGCGCGTTTCGTCACAAAGTTATAGATACCGCCCTTGCCGTCTTCATCACCGGGGAACCAGTTCTGAACGGTGGAATATTTCACCTCAGCGTCTTCTTCGATCACGATTTCAACCACGGCGGCATGTAACTGGGCCTCATCACGTTGCGGCGCAGTACAGCCCTCAAGATAGGACACATAGCTGCCTTTTTCCGCAACGATCAAAGTGCGTTCAAACTGACCGGTGTTTTCAGCGTTGATGCGGAAATAGGTCGACAGTTCCATCGGGCAACGCACGCCTTCCGGGATGTAAACAAAGGACCCATCGGAGAAGACCGCAGAGTTCAACGTCGCGTAGAAGTTGTCGGTCACAGGCACAACAGAACCGATATATTTCTTCACCAGATCTGGGTATTTGTGGATCGCTTCAGAGATCGAGCAAAAGATCACGCCAGCTTTTTCCAGGTCTTTCTGGAAGGTTGTGCCCAAAGAAACGGAGTCAAACACAGCATCCACAGCAACTTTACGATCATTCGGATTGTAATCCTCAGCGCCTTCAACACCAGCCAACAGCATCTGTTCTTTCAGAGGGATACCCAGCTTGGCATAAGTCGCGAGAAGCTTTGGATCAACCTCATCAAGGGATTTTGGCTTTTCTTTCATGGATTTCGGACGGGCATAATAATAGATGTCCTGGAAGCTGATTTCAGGATATTCAACCATCGCCCAATCTGGCTCAACCATTTTAAGCCAACGATCAAATGCCGCCAGACGCCATTCCAGCATCCATTCAGGTTCGTTGTTCTTCTCAGAAATCAAACGCACGATATCATGGTTCACACCCAGTGGTGCGTATTCCATTTCAACGTCGGTTTCCCAGCCGTGTTTGTATTTGCCGGCAAGGGTTTTCACAGCCTCAACTGTTTCTTCCTCAACCCCGTCTTTGACGATGACATCATCCATGGACATGTGCTTTCCCTTCAGGTCGCGCGCGCTTTTTGGCGGCGGTATTCTTTGATCCAGGCCGCAGCAAATGCCATGACCTCTTGTTCTGTATTCTCGGGGCCTAGTGACACCCGGATGGCCGAAGACGCGATCTCCGGCCCATATCCCATTGCACGCAAAACGCGGCTTTCCCGTACCTTACCGGATGAGCAGGCAGAGCCCGCCGAGACAGCAAAACCCGCCAGATCCATCTGCATGACCTGCGTTTCGCCCTTCCACCCCGGAATGGCAAAACACGATGTATTGGGAAGCCTATTCGCGCGCTTCCCGGCAATAATAATGTCTGGTGCGGATTCTTCCAGCGCTTTCTCTAGAATGGTTCTAAGTTTGGCAACTTCATCCCAGACCCCGCGTTCAAGATCGCGTGAGGCGGCCTCTGCAGCGGCCCCCATCCCAACAATCCCGATCAGGTTCTCGGTCCCTGCCCGGCGCCCCATTTCTTGACCACCCTGCGCAGGCAATGGCAGATCAGTGCCACGCTTCAACACAAGCGCTCCGATCCCTTTCGGCCCGCCAAACTTATGCGCCGACAATGCCGCAGTGGTGGCACCAGACCAGTTAAACGCCCAAGGCGATTTGCCCGCAATCTGAACCGCATCGCAAAACCAGGTGCCTTCAACGCCGACCTGCAACACCCCAGTTTCCGAATTTGCCGCCTGCATCACAGCGCCCACTTGCCCTGTGATCACACCGTCCTCGTTAACATCAAGGGTCACGTTTGTATGGGCAACAACACAGTCATGTTCCACGTCAGAGCCGGCATATTCACCGCCAACCAACGCCAAACGCGCCGCTTCCGTTGCGCCAGAGGTAAAAACAATCTCAGCCCCATCCGCGCCAAAAGCCGCAGCAATCTGACCACGGGCGTTTTCAATCATGCGCTTGGCTGCGCGCCCTTCGCCATGCACTGAGGACGGATTTCCAAACACATCCATCGCAGCAATCATCGCATCGCGCGCTTCAGCCCGCAAAGGGGTTGTGGCATTGTGATCAAGGTAAACGCGTTTCATGTGGGACTCTTTACCTTTGGCTTCATCAAATCCCGTATCTCAAGCGCGAGATCCAGACGCAAAAACCAGGTCACTCCCGGCGCAACTGCGTTCCCGCGTGAATCATCAAGGCATCTCATAATTTGAACCAGAACACGACCAGGGATTTCAATGTAACCGGGCTTGGCGTTATTAAATCTGTTGCGCATCCGCCCCCACCAGGTGTCCGATGTTTCCCAAGCCTGTGTGGCGTCGGATGTCGTGCGGAACAGAAATAAATATAGCTCCTCTAGATTCATTTCTGCAAACGTCAGCGTCTCTTTACTCTTCAGCAAAAACTCAGATCTCTCCGCTTGACTGCCCTCGAATATAGACATCAAGACAGCATCACCTTTGCTAACCAGCTCAGGTAGTTTCTGAAGACGATCTAAGTTGCGAAGGTCACGCATCATCCACCACCTCAAACAGACCGGGCACCGCGGGACAGGGCACAAGGTCATTCTTCACAACATCCGACAGGCGGGTTTGGTGCAAGAACACGTAAACATGGGCAGAAAGGCCTTCCCACAGACGGTTGGTCAGCGATTGTGCGCGTGATCCTGAAACCGCACCCGAGGCCCCGGCCCCTTTGTGCATCGCAGAAACGGTTTCATCCACGGCGCCCAGGATATCGACCACACGAATATCGGATGCAGACCGCGCCAAACGGTATCCACCGCCAGGCCCACGCACGGATTGCACCAATTCAGCACGGCGCAATTTCACGAACAGCTGTTCCAGATATGGCAGCGAAATCCCCTGACGTTCAGAAATTTCAGCCAATGTGGTTAGCTTATCCACGGGTTGCAGCGCCAAATCCGCAAGCGCCACCATTGCATATCGGCCTTTTGTACTCAGTTTCATTGCTTTTCCCGCATCACTTTAAACCAAAAACGTCAAACAGATTGACGCCCGCGCGCTTGCACCCTATTTCCATTGGACCAGATACCGTAATGACTGCGCGTCACCATATGACAAAGCGTCACCATCCGGTTTAGAACAGTTCTAATATGCCCGAGGGAATTCGTCAACAATACCCGGGGCCCAACAAGGCAGGAATTGAATGCCCGAAGTGATTTTTCCTGGCCCAGAGGGCCGTCTCGAAGGCCGTTACCACCCACAAAAGAAAAAAGACGCGCCGATTGCCATCGTTTTGCATCCGCATCCGCAGTTTGGCGGAACGATGAACAACCGCGTGGTCTATAATCTGCATTACGCCTTTTACAACATGGGCTTTACCGTTCTGCGGTTTAACTTCCGTGGCGTAGGCCGCAGCCAGGGTGAATATGATCAGGGCGTTGGTGAACTGTCAGATGCAGCAAGCGCGCTGGATTATCTGCAGTCTATGAACACCAATGCGAAACATTGCTGGGTTGCCGGTTTCTCATTTGGTGCTTGGATCGGGATGCAGCTGTTGATGCGTCGCCCGGAAATCACTGGGTTTATTTCCGTATCCCCCCCCGCCAATATGTATGATTTCAGCTTCCTCGCGCCCTGCCCGAGTTCTGGCCTGATCATCAACGGCACCAATGACCGTGTTGCACCGCCAGCCGACACGCATACGTTGGTCAACAAATTACACGAACAAAAAGGCATCACAATCACCCATCAGGAAGTTGATGGCGCAGGTCACTTCTTTGAAGAACCTCACATGGACACGATGCTTGGGTCTGTTGACACATATGTGCGTCGACGCCTGACAGAGACCACGCGCTGATGGCAACACTGGATGAGATCGCCGCTGAACTTGCCGCGCAAACCATGCCTATCATGGATGCAACAGGCGAAGACCGGCTGTATTATGAGGTCGCCAAGGTTCTTGGCGCCTCATCTCAGACACTTGAAGAAGCCTATTTGACGGAAATTCGCGTGCGCCTTGCTGGAATTAAAGCCCGTGATTTCCTGAATCTAAAGGAAAAAGAAGCGGGCCTGTCCAAAGCTGCTGCTGAAGATGTTCCCGCAGAACCCGAAGTGGTACAGGTGGCGCGATCCGCCCCACGCATTGATCCCGCAATCAAAGCAGCATCGATTGCAGCCATCACCGGTCGCCCACCCGCAAAACCTTCGGGGCACGAATGACAGACCTGACGCGCCAGTTCGCTTTTCTTGATGAGGCGGACAAGCTAAAGTCCGTCATTCGATCCAACTGCCTAATCGATTTGTCGCGCCAGGAAAATTCGGCGGAACATTCTTGGCATCTTGCCCTGTTTGCGCTGGTTCTTGCGCCGGATGCCGGCCCTGAGGTGGACATCAACAAGGCGATTTTGATGCTTCTTCTGCATGACATTGTAGAAATAGACGCAGGTGATCACCCGATTCACGAAACCCATGACTGGGCACAGGTTGCCGCAAACGAACAGCGTGCTGCCGACCGAATTTACGGATTACTACCAGAAAAAACTGGCACGTATTTCCGTGAAACTTGGGCAGAATTTGAAGCCCGGGAAACACCGACAGCGCGTTTCGCTAAAATGTTAGATCATATTCAGCCGGTTTTTCAAACTGTTGCCCCACAGGCCCCTATCAACTGGCATCGCGACATCGCCAAGGAAACCCTTTCCACTGGGCGGGCTTCTTGGTTGCGGGAGGCCTGGCCAGATCTTTGGCGATACGCTAACGCGATGACACAGGATACCCTGACAGATACGCAAAAATCTTCTGATACGGGCAAACGCCTTGCATTTTTGCTAGAGGCGGATCAGTTAAAAACGGTTCTACGCGCCACACCGATTTCAGATAATTCGCGTCGGGAAAATTCAGGAGAACATTCATGGCACATCGCCCTCTATGCCCCTGTTCTGGCGGATCAGGCCGGACAAGGGGTTGATATTCATCGGGTTACGCAGATGTTATTGCTGCACGATCTGGTTGAGATCGACGCAGGCGATGCCCCCATTCACGGCGACTATGATCCCGCAGAACAAGAGGCTAAAGAACAAGCTGCGGCAGACCGTCTGTTTGGGCTTTTGCCAGAGCCTCAGGCGCAGAATCTTCGCGCGCTTTGGGACGAATTTGAAGCCGCAGAAACCCCCGATGCGATCTTTGGTAAATCAATTGATCGCGTGCAGCCTTTGTTGCAGAATATGGCTGCGGGTGGCGGGTCTTGGAAAGATTACAATGTCACCATGGATCAGATCGACAGCCGTGTGGGGCATAAAGTCGCCCGCGGCGCCCCAGATGTCTGGAATTTCATCCGTCAGCGAACGAAAGCTTGGTTCGACGTCCAAAGCTGATCAATCCTGAAACGGTGCGCTCACGGCATCTTCACAGGCTTTTGCCAAGGCTTTGCGATCGGAAAAATCACGTACGTAAAGTGGTGCATGGCAGATCACATCAACCTGCCCCCGCCTTGGGTGCGCCAGAACCTTTAACAGATGTGGTCCAAGATCCATTTCTCCCCACCAGCCATAAAAATCAGCATCTTGCCCAACGGGTGCCTTGAAAACTGCGGTTACGGGCTGAAGGGCCATCTCATCGCGCAATTCCGGCGCAAAGAACGCCTGAAAAAGCGTTGATTTAAAAGGAACAACCCGTAATCCATCGGTTGAGGTGCCTTCTGGAAAAAACAACAGACGATGCCCCAGAGACAGACGTTCATGAAAGATGTTTTTCTGTTTTGCTGCATCCCGGCTGCGACGCGTGATAAAGACCGTCCCGGTCAGCCGTGCAAGAAACCCAATGCCCGGCCAGTTTGCCACCTCAGCTTTAGAGACAAAGTAAATACGTTTGCGCGCATTCAGAACCAGAATATCCAGCCATGACGAATGGTTCGCAACCACCGCACCGCCACGCTGCATAACCTCTCCTTTCAGCGTAAGACGTATGCCGATAATCCAAAGCAACAGACGGCACACAATCGGCGTAATCCCGGATGTCACCGGACGTGCCTGACCTGATATCAGTCGCTCTGGCCCGCGTAAAAGAAGGGTGGCCAGAACGCCTAACAATAACACCACAAGAATTGGAACAAGTCGAAGAATGGCCCGAACCCATCCGAGCAATGTAATTCTCACCGGGGCCGCATCCGGTTTCCCCCGCCACATCGCAGTCATGCAGATTTACGATCATACAGGCCGGTTTTGCGTTCATTCATACGTTTGGTATCCATCAAAAGACACACATCCGTTGTATTAAACGCATGATCCACAAAAGCCCCTTCCCCGACAAAACCACCTAGACGCAGATAAGCTTTGATCAAGGCGGGAATGGCCAACATCGCCGCTTTCCGGTCGATGGCATCCTTTGCTTTCAGGTTCATCGATTGAAACGCGTCAGGCTGGGCACAAACACGCAGGTCTTCGGGGGCCAAGTGATTGTGATGCAACAAAGATAGCGCATTCTTCAGGGGATCAATTTCTGTGCCGTGAAAGCTTGCCACACCGAACAGAACCTCAATCTCATTGGAACGCACGTAATCCGCCAACCCGTTCCAGAGATAATACATCGCCATGCCACCGCGGTAATCTTCGTGCAGACAGCTGCGCCCAAGTTCCAACAACTTCCGACCTGAATTTCTCAACGTCGTCAGGTCATATTCGTCTTCAGAATAGAACGATCCAGCAGACACAGCGCCCTGTTCCTGCATCAAGCGATAAACACCTACAACAGGTCCATCTGGATGCGCATCCCTGTCGTGATCCAGCAAAAGAAGGTGATCAAAATACGGATCGAACCGATCGCGTTCCAGACCCTGTTCATGATCAACAAGCGTACCATCGCCGCCCAGTTCTTTCACAAACACCCGATAGCGCAGACGTTGCGCAGCGGTCAGTTCCGCATCACACCGGGCAAGCCGACATTCAAATCTCGAATTATCTTCAGCCATATAAACCGTATTATCCTGTGTGCAAGCTATCTGGTTTTAAGATGACAGAACGTATTAATCAACAGCTACCTCAAACGGAAATACCACCGAAGCCCAGTTGTTCAATTCGAAAACGCCAGTAAAATCTAACAGATACATGGGCGATACAAAATAATAAGGAAATATTAACCAATAATTTACTCCCACGCCTGAAATTCATTAAGATGCTGATAGCGGTTTTCACAACCTTTATACTTTTCAGCCCTTTAAGGAATTCTAAGAAAGACGAGCATATGTCCCAGTCAGATACATCTCTTGCCGATCTGATCGGTTCGCGCATTTGCCATGACCTGATCAGCCCAATCGGCGCAATTGGAAATGGTATGGAACTGCTTGAAATGTCATTGCCTGTTCAGAATTCCGGCGCGCCTGAAATGGCCCTGATCTCTGACAGCGTAGCAAATGCAAATGCGCGCATCCGTTTTTTCCGCCTGGCGTTTGGCGTTGCCAATCGTGGACAAGGCGTGGCCCACAGAGAAATTCTTAGTATTCTGCGCGATTATTCGATCACATCTCGTGTGAAATTTGACTGGCAAATCGGCGCGGATCCGGATCGTTCAGATGCAAAACTGGCATTTCTTCTGTTGCAATGCCTTGAAACTGCGATGCCCTTTGGCGGCACAATTACAATTTCAGAAGAAACCAGCGGATGGAAAATCGTGGGACGTGCCGAGAAAATGAAAATCAACCCCGAACTGTGGGAACTGCTCTCAAACCCGGCAGTAGATTATGATCTGAAACCATCCGAAGTCCAATTCGCACTAGCCCCCCAAGCCGCAACACAGGCCGGGCGTTCACTGACCCTAGAAGTCAGCGAACAGGTTGGCGTGGTCCTGCAATTTTAAGGCCGAACCGCCCCATCACTGCGTACGAGGTATTTAAAACTGGTCAGCTGCGCGGCCCCCACCGGGCCACGTGCATGCATCTTACCAGTGGCAATGCCAATCTCACCGCCCATTCCAAATTCACCGCCATCAGCGAACTGGGTAGATGTGTTCTGCATCAAGATTGCACTGTCTAGACCAGTAAAAAACTGTGTAGCCACCGCATCATCTTCTGCAATAATGCTTTCTGTATGACCGGAACCGAAACGACGGATGTGCGCAATCGCGTCCTCAGCACTATCAACCACTTTCGCGGCAATAATCATATCGAGATATTCTTTACCAAAATCATTCGCATCGGCGGAAACCGATCCATTCAATCCTTCGGCGCGCACTTCAACACCTTTGTCTTTCAGCGCATCCACAATGGCCTGACCAAGGGTTTTGGCAACATCTTGATGCACCAAAAGGCATTCAGCCGCACCACAGATGCCAGTGCGACGGGTCTTTGCGTTCAGAACCACGTCCATTGCTTTCTGCGGATCGGCTGAGGCATCCACATAGATATGACAAATACCTTCCAAATGGGCAAATACAGGCACGCGGGCCTCGCGCTGGACCAACCCTACAAGACCTTTCCCCCCACGCGGAACAATCACATCAATTGTGTCAACCATGGTTAACATTTCGGAAACGGCAGCCCGATCACGGGTTGGCACCAGTTGAATCGCATCTTCAGGCAGGCCAGCTACACACAGACCTTCGGCCATTGCATCCCGAATGGCGCTGGCTGAATGCAAGCTTTCAGAGCCCCCACGCAGTATCACCGCATTGCCAGATTTCAAACACAGCGCACCCGCGTCGGCTGTCACATTCGGACGGCTTTCATAGATCACGCCAATCACACCAAGGGGCGTGCGCACGCGTTGAATATTCAGCCCACTGGGCTGGGTCCATTCTGCGATCACCTCGCCCACGGGATCTGTTTGGGCCGCAACCGCCCGCAGACCTTCCGCCATGGCTGCAATCCGGTCTGCGTCCAGCATAAGCCGATCCATCATCGCGCCAGACAGGCCTTTTTCACGGCCGAAATCCAAATCTTTCGCATTGGCAGCAATCAGCTCATCTGTACGGGCAACCAGCGTGTCCGCTGCCACGTTCAACGCACGCGCCTTTGCATCCGGGCTTGCCATGGCCAGAACAGTTGCTGCTGCTTTCGCGCGGTGGCCGATTTCGGACATCAGGGCAGGAATATTCTCAGTGGTCATAGCGTGTCTTTCTTGGTCTGTGTTAAAGGGCCATGTCGTCGCGGTGGATCAAGGCCGCCCGCCCGTCATAGCCCAGTATTTCAGCAATTTCACCGCTTTTGTGGCCAGCGATTTTCTGTGTTTCTTCAAAGGAATAGCCAATCAGACCCATGCCAATTTGCTGGCCGTTGGTTGTTTTAATCTCAACAGGATCACCGCGCCGGAATGTCCCTTCTGCCCCGCGCACACCGGCTGGCAGCAGGCTTTTGCCTGATGACAATGCCGTCGCCGCACCGGGATCAATCGAAATCACGCCCTGCGGTTTCATGGAGGCAATCCAAGCCTTGCGCGCCGCCTTTGGCGTGGTTTTGGGGACGAACCAGCTGGCGCGCGCACCGTCAAACACAGCCTGAACCGGGCGCAAAGCCCCGCCATGGGCGATCAACATCGCACAGCCCGCTTGCATCGCAGTTTTTGCCGCCATGACTTTGGTTTTCATGCCACCTTTGGACAGACCAGAGACGCCCTCGCCCGCGACCGCCTCGATCTCAGGCGTGATTTCTGACACAATTTCAAAGTGTTTCGCGTCACTGTTAATCTGCGGATTGTCGGAATACAGCCCATCCACATCAGACAAAAGCACGAGATGATCCGCACCAACCGTCACTGCGACCTGGGCCGCCAGACGGTCATTGTCGCCAAAACGGATCTCATCCGTGGCGACGGTGTCATTTTCATTTACGATCGGAACCGCACCTGCAGCGAGCAATTGCGCCAGTGTCGCACGGGAATTCAAGTAACGACGACGATCTGCACTGTCTTCCAGCGTCACAAGCACCTGCGCAGTCGTGATATCATGTACGGCCAAGGCTTCTTCCCAAGCGCGAGCAAGACGGATCTGACCAACGGCTGCAGCCGCCTGGGCCTGTTCCAGTGCAAGCGGACCTTTCGGATAACCCAACACCTGCCGACCAAGCGCGATGGACCCGGATGACACCAACACCACTTGTGATCCGCGCGCGCGCGCGTCTGCCACGTCTTCCGCAAGACAGTGCAACCAGGCCGCTTTCAACCGCCCGGTGGACGCATCAACCAACAGCGCAGATCCGATCTTCAGAACAAGGGTTTTCGCCCCGCGCAAGCCGTCGAGGCGTTCGCTTAAGGACGCCATGCCTCAGGTTCCCCTTCTTCGGCCTGCTTAATGCGCAGACGATCATCTTCGATTTCAGCGCGTACGGCACGCAAAACGTCTTGCAGACCTTCCTGGCTGACACCGGACATCTGCATCACTTTGCCACCACTGGCTTTTTCCAGCGCTGCCAGTTTTTCCGCACGTTCGTCTTCATCCAACGCATCAACCTTGTTCAGCGCGGTCACACGGGGTTTATCCGCCAAATGCCCGCCGTATGCTTCCAACTCGCCAATGATGGTTTCGTAATCTTCGACCACATCTTCTGCGGTGCCATCAACCAAATGTAACAACATGGAGCAACGTTCCACATGCCCTAGGAAACGATCACCAATGCCACGCCCTTCGGACGCACCAGCGATCAGACCAGGAATGTCAGCAACAACAAATTCCGCGTTATCAACACCAACAACACCCAGATTCGGATGCAACGTCGTAAACGGATAATCCGCGATTTTCGGACGTGCGTTTGAACTGGCCGCTAGGAAAGTTGATTTACCGGCATTCGGCATGCCCAGCAGCCCCGCATCGGCGATCAATTTCAGGCGCAACCAAAGCGTACGTTCAACACCTTCCTGACCAGGATTGGCACGACGCGGGGCTTGGTTTGTGGACGATTTAAAGTGCAGGTTACCGAAACCGCCATTGCCACCTTTGGCCAGCAGAACGCGTTGACCAACCTCGGAAATATCCGCGATCATGGTTTCCTGATCTTCATCCAGAATTTCTGTCCCCACAGGCACCTTCAGAATGATGTTTTCACCATCCGCACCTGTACGCTGTGCCCCCATGCCAGGAATGCCGTTTTTGGCGAAAAAGTGCTGCTGATAACGGAAATCGATCAATGTGTTCAGGCCTTCGACGCCTTCTGCATAGACCGATCCGCCCTTGCCACCGTCACCACCGTTCGGACCACCGTATTCGATGTATTTCTCTTTACGGAAGCTGACACAGCCCCCACCACCGCCACCAGAGCGGATGTAAACTTTTGCAAGATCGAGAAACTTCATAACGTGGCCCTTTTGTTCAGCGCGTCAAAGTGCTGTCTGGTCAGGCGATAAAGGACAAGTGGCCCGGGTTCAAGTCGTGCCGCGCTTTTCCCCATCTCTGTGCCATATTCTTTAAAGCCACATTTGCGCAAAATACGGCCCGAAACAGGGTTATCAAGGAAATGATCTGCCTCGATCACCTCAACATCACCGTGTTCAAATGCCCAGGCGGCCAGCCCCTGCATCATTTCAAAACCGAAACCACGTCCCTGAAAATCCGGATGTACAGCATAAGCAACCGTCACAGGATCCCCGCCAATACCGACAAATCCAGCAAGCCGTCCCTGAAAGTAGGCACCAGCCCGAAACCCAACATACCCCTTATACACAGATTTCTGCACCCATTCCCGGATATTATCTTCGGGCCAAGGAGAAAGAAGCGTCAGCATCATGCGTGCGATTTCCGGCTTGCCAAAATCAGCAAGCCGGGAAATATCACAATCTGTGAACGGGTGAATTATCAGGTTTGCGGTTTCATAAATGGGCGCACCCCCACATTCATGTCCCATTCTATCATCCCGTTTCAGATCAGTTTCTTCACATATGTCCAAGTTAGAACATTTGCCATGCGTGCGACAGAATAGCTTTCAGCATCGCCAATATAAGCAAAACCAGCATTGGTCAGAACACGGGCCGATGCCGGGTTATCCTGAAAGACAGACGCAAAAATCGCATCACAGCTCTGCGGGTTGGCCTCCAAAATTGCATTCACAGCTTCAGAGGCAAGGCCCGTGTTCCAGAACGCCGGCGCAACCCAATAACTAATCTCGGATTGTTTTCCGTCGCGAGTACCCATATCCTGCCGGGTCAGTGAAATCGTGCCAATCAATTCCGCGTGACCTGATTTGCTGCCATCCAGAACCCAGATGTCTTCCGTACGATCTGTTTCATTTGCCCGGGCCACAAAGGCATCAGCCGCCCCGGGCGGGTATGGATGCGGAATAGAGGTTGTATTACCGGCCACGCGAATATCAGACCCATGCATCTCAATCAGACCGGTGTCTGATTGTTGCACCGGCCGCAATGTAAAACGTGCGGTTTCAATGATCATCTGTTTCGCCGCATTATCCATCGACGTTAGGGGTTCAATATTCATGCTTCTCCTCCTTCGAAAAGCCTTCAGATCTGCATCTCTTCCTCTACACATCTGAAGATGCCGCACTATCGGGCAAATTTGTTAATAATCTGGTAACAATTTCCGCAACGACAAGATCTTGCTGCGGAAACTGTTACAGTTTTTGGTGACAACCTTGCGTCACAAAGCGCTTTCGTCTGGCTTTTTGGCATGCTTTTCACGTGCCTTTACCTTCCACGGGGCGTCATGTTCCCAATCCCCCGCCATGATCGATCCATAAGGCATGATCTCATCTACGACCTCTGCCAGGCCAAAGTGATCCATCTGACGCCGCACCTCGGTTGCGTTTTTATAAGCAGATGGCAATTCCGAAATATCTGTCCGGCCACAAAAGAACCGTGCATCAATCGCTTTGGTTTCTTCAGAAAAGATCTCAGCGTCTGTTTTACCTGCCTTCGCACGTTTATGCGCGCTGCGAGACATGTTCCGCCCCGCACCATGCGGCGCGAACCCCAGATTGCGATCGTTCACCTCTGCACGGATCAACAAGACGGGTTCCGCCATGTTCAAAGGAACGATTTGCAACCCATTGGTATCAGGAAGAAAATCAACATTCACCGGCGTCGCACCCTTAGCGTGCCAGAAGATATCTCCATCCTTAAAGACAAAATTATGTTCGTTCCAGAACCGTTCCTCTACAGATACATCCGCAAATTCCGCTGTAGCCTGATGCAGGCAGTTGTGGTTGGCTTTGGTCCATTTCCGGATCAATTGCAAAGCATCCCAATAGGCCACGCCTTCGGGCGTGTCGAACGGGATCCAGGCGTTTTGCTTCAACACACCCGTTGTACGTTCCTTCCGGAACCGTTCAGCGACACGCATCCCCAACTTGTAAAGCCCTGCCCCAGGCCCACGAGAGCCATGATGCGTCACAAGACATGTTGTGCCATTCACCTTTGAGGTGCCGACAAAAGCGAAATGATTGCCGTCGCCCTGCGTGCCCATATGTTCAATTGCCGCGCGCAGGATCTTTTTATCGCTCAGGAACATATTTTCCCGAAACGCATCATAAAGATCCATAGACATGGAATACCGCTGGCCATTCGCACGACCGCCAGGGCCGAAATGGGTGGCCTTATGCACCGCATCCAGGCTCGACTTTGGATCTGCATCCTTAAATTCAGTCACCATTACAGAACAACAAATGTCTGCGGAATGCATGCCCGGGTGAATCGCGTTTTCGGCTGCGACAACACCGCCCACCGGGATCGTGCCTTCAGGCCCTGCAGGGCAGGCATCTGGCATCACTGCACCAGCACGCAATGTCGGGGTTTGCATCAACACATCCATCGTGGCGCGCACTTTATCAAGGTTATCCTGTTCTTCCGCATTGCTGGCTTCCAGGTTCAGACGGATGCGAGGTGCAGGTTTGTTTTGCGCAACCCATGCGACCAAATCCGCGCCGGACAGGCCCAGTTCATTCACTGTTTTCAAGGCTGGTGCAATTTCACGGCCCTGTTCAAAACCAAGCGCGATCAGGTCTTTACCTGTCACTGTGTTGGTTGTTCCTGTGATCGTTTCATCGATCTTGCCCACAACGGGTGTTTTAAAAGTCATTATCTTAGTCCATTTTTCCTCTTGTCAGAGTTGATCCCACAGATGTGGGGGTGAAATGGGCCGGGCTTTTTAGTTTTGTTAGTAACTATATTCAAAATAAAAAAGGGACCGGCCCAAAAGCCGATCCCTAAATGTCTTAACCTTATAGGTTCGGCTTATTCAGCGGCCTCCGCCACCGGGAGAACCGAAATAAAGGTGCGGCCTTTAAAGCCTTTTTTGAAGCTTACTTTGCCTTCAGCAACAGCGAATAGTGTGTGGTCTTTGCCTTCACCTACGCCCTCACCTGGCCACCATTTGTTGCCACGCTGGCGTGCAATGATGTTGCCTGGGATAACGGACTCGCCGCCATATTTCTTCACACCAAGACGACGACCAGCGGAGTCGCGACCGTTTCTGGATGAGCCGCCTGCTTTTTTATGTGCCATTAGGTTCTCTCCTTAATCCGATTATTTCGCGAGCTCAGCGGCTTGTGCCACCCAGCCTTCACGTTCGATGCGGCCTTTGAAGGACAGTTTTTCGTCCATGGCAGCGATATCGTCAGCGTTCCAGCCAGCGATTTGCGCGAATGTTGTTACGCCAGCAGCGTGCAGCTTCTTCTCAAGTGCCGGGCCTACACCAGACAATGTCTTGAGATCGTCAGCGCCCGCAGGTGCTTCAGTCTTTGCAGCTTTCGCTTTCTTAGGCGCAGCAGCTTTTTCCGCAGCAGGAGCAGCAGCTTTTGCTTTCTTAGCAGCAGCGCCTTTCTTGGAAATCGCAGGTGCAACCGCAGCATTCATCTCAGCAACTACAGCGGCAGGTACAGAACCTGTGCCGATCGCAGCTTTAACACCAGACTTGTCAGCGCCTTTTTCGAGGATCTCAGTGATCCGTACGAGGGTCAGCTTCTGACGGTGGCCTTTGGTGCGCTTGGAAGAGTGCTTACGACGACGCTTTACAAAGTGAATTACTTTTTCACCTTTGATCTGGTCGATCACTTCGGCCTGCACAGCAGCGCCGTCAACAGTTGGGGTGCCAACGGACCCACCAACCATAAGAATCTCGTTGAACTGGACTGTTTCGCCAGCAGCGGCCGCAATACGTTCTACGCGCAGGACATCGCCTGACTGAACTTTATATTGCTTGCCACCGGTTTTCATAACCGCAAACATTTGATATTCCTTTGTTTTCCGCGTCATCCGGCCCATGGGTCTGCCCCCATATGTTTCTGCGTTACCGCACCTTAAACTGCGCGTCCCTTCGGACGTTTTGTCATAAGAAACCCCGGGAGAACCCCGGAATGAAGCGCGCTTATCGTCGGGATTGGGAAATAAGTCAAGCACCCACCGGTAAAACAGCTGAATATACAGCTCGCTGCGCGCTATTCTCTCTTTTCGTAACGCAAGTAAGACGCTAGGACAATGGAAACCAGAATTGAGGCCCCCATGCTCCCGATCAATCCACAACAGATCCCTGCCCTGTATAAACAGGCGCTTGTCCTAAAATCAAAGGGTGATGGTGATGGGGCGCGCAGGTTGTTGGAACAAATTATTCTCACGCGCCCGCAAACGGCAGAGGCGCATTTCCAGTTGGGTGAACTATATCTTCTGGCCCTAGATTTTCGCAAAGCATCCGTAAGCCTATCCAAGGCTGCGAAACTGAAACCCCGTGAAGGCGCAATCTGGACACGCTGGTCAGAGGCATTGATCCGCCTGAATGACGATACAGTAACCTCGGCTGCTTTGAAACAACTGGCGGCATCAGGTCTGCCCGCAAACATTCAGAAACAGATCGCTGCGCGGATCTCATCTTCGGCCAGCAAGACAAACGTCGATACCGGTGGCGTTTCCCCAAAGGATTTACAGTCTGTTATGGCGCGGCTGAACAAGGCTGACTTTACCGGGGCTGAAAAACAAATCCGCATGCTGATTGGAAAACACCCCGGTGTTGCCCTTCTATATAATATGCTGGCAACTGTGCTGCGCGATACAAACCGTCTGGAAGATGCTGCACAGGCAGCGGCAAAATCAACCAACCTAGATCGCAATTATGCTGAAGCTTGGGCCAATCTGGGTGAAATACATCTGCGCAACAACCGCGCGGCACAAGCCATTCAAACCCTTGAACAGGCCCGTTCTCTGACGCCAGGCGCACCCGGCGTTCTGCGCAATCTCGCAGCGGCCTATTCAGATCAGGGGCAGACAAAGCTTGCAATGGAAACGCTTGATCTGTCGCTAAAACATGATCCAAAGTCCGCCGATGCGTTATATCTGAAAGCCCGTATTCAATCAGACGTGCAGGATCACAAAGCCGCCCTGGAAAACATCGCAAAAGCACGCAAAGCTGGACTGAAGACGATACAGCTGACCAATCTTGAGGCCTCGACGTTGAATGCCCTGAGTGATCCGGACGCAGCGTTGGCCCTGCTGGACAAGGCCCTGTTGAAACAGCCAGATTGCGCAGCCTATCACCGGAACAGGGCGACAATCCTGCAAAGTATGGGGCGTTTTGATGATGCCCGTGATAGTCTGAGCGCTGCAATCCGGCTGGAACCAGAGAATGGCCAGAACTATCGCGCCCTCAGTGCATCCCATAAATTCACCGCAGATGATCCGCTGATTGATGAACTGAAAGCTGTTTGGGACCGCGACACGCTGAAACCTGATGACCGAATGCAACTGGGCTATGCCTTGTCCAAAGCCATGGAAGACATCAAGCAATACGATCAGGTGTTTTCCTATCTGAATGCAGCCAGTGCCATTGTGCGTGACACCCACCCCTATGATATCGCCACGCGCCGCAAGGAAATCAATCAGGTCAAAAAGATCTTTGCGAATTTCAAACCTGACGACCACCCGCTGACCAACTCAGACGAAGATTACGCACCGGTCTTTGTCACCGGCATGCCGAGATCCGGCACCACACTTGTCGAGCAGATCATCGCCACACATAGCACCATGACCGGCGCAGGAGAACTTGGACGTTTTTCCCGATCTGCATTTGAAGTCGCGATGATGCCCACCAGCCCCGATCATGTGGACAAACTGGAGATGGATCAGATCCATCATCTGGCAGAAGATTATAAATCTTACATCAGTGACATTCTGCCCGAAGCCAATCAGATCACCGATAAATCCATTCAGACCTATCTTTTGATGGGGCTTGTCTGGCTGTCTATGCCCAAAGCCCGGGTCATCGTTGTTCGCCGTGACCCCCGGGATAACCTGTTGTCGATCTATAAAAACCTGTTCCCAGAGGCCCGCCATCTGTACAGCTATGACCTAGAAGATCTAGCCAAATATTATCTGATGTTTGATGAAATCATCGATTTCTGGCGAAACATTGCACCGGATCGTTTCTATGAAATCCAATATGAAGAATTGATTTCCGATCCCGAAACCCAAAGCCGCGCCCTCATTGATGCTGCTGGTTTGCCTTGGGAAGATGCTTGTTTAAATTTCCACCAGAATAAACGTCGGGTGGATACCCTGTCCGTTTATCAGGTCCGCCAGCCCATGTATAAATCTTCCATGGCAGCCTGGAAACGCTACGAAGCCGATCTTCAGCCTTTGATCAAAGCTTTGGGGGACAAAGCCCCAGACTAAGCAGTCCAACACTCATCAAACCGGGGTGCTCTCAATAGAGGGCACCCAGCGATAAAGTGGTTCTCCGCTTATCGGGCCGGTTAGGGTTATGTCGGTTCGCAATAGCCCCCTGTGTGCCGGATAAGGCATTGTCGCCCCTGTTAAATTCTGACTTTGCATCGCGTACCGCCATGACTGTGGTGTTGCATCACAGTGCAGCGTCACCGTATTGCCAGACAACACCACATTGGAAACGCTTGCACCTTCGACCTCAAAACCCAAATCAGAAATACCTTCACCCAAATACTTGTCGCTATCATGGGCGACAAGGTTCTCTCCCTCACGCAGATCAAAAATCAGCTTTAGATCATTCCCAGACAGCTGAGTAACAGGTTTATTGATATTCCAGCCCTGCCCACTTTCATCGCTATGAATTGCCCAGGCAAATACTTCAGAAAACTGCAGGGTTTGCGCTTCACCCGGATGAATACCTCCGGCATCAGCAGTTGCATATGGGTAAAGCGGAACAAGCAATGCCCCCGTATCTGAAGCATATTTAAGCTGTTCAGCTTTGACATTCCAAGTGTCGCCCGTGGTGTCTATATCACCATTCGTTTGACTAAGCACAAGCTTAGGACAGGCTCCGGAAATAACGTTCTGCACCGAACTTTGATGATCCTCCAGAAACCTCTCTACCCCATCACGCCAAACTCCTGCCGCTCTGTTTTTGTCACCTTGCCCCTGCACCAGAAGACTATTCCCACATGTCGCTTGTCCTCCGTGTTCTTCGATGGTTCTCACAGCTTCACCAAGCCAGTGAAGGTTGCTTTCAAAAATCGTTATTTCTCCCGGCCCGGTCGTAGGATCCTCGTCCATATCATCAATGCGTTCACCACCGTAACCAAAGAAACCTGTCAGAACCGGCGGCGATCCCGGCAGGCGCAACATGTTCAAAGCCACCCCAACAGGGTGCCCGATCATTAGGTTGTTCGTGATCCGCGAGGGTGCGATCTGCCCCCCTTCAACCGCCGTGTTATACCCCAGCGCCCCCGGCCCCATCAAACCAACCGATACCGCGTCGCTACGCTCTAGCCCGGTCAGCATTTTCACCCCATGCCTGTCTGCATAATTCAATAATTGTTTTCCGCCCTGCGACGTCGCAGGCCCCAAAGCCAACGACTGGCCATTCACAGGCAAGATTTCAGTCAACATCGGGTTATAAGCCCGTCTCTTCTGCGCAAACGTCTGCTGCCACAAAGTGCTGGCAGCTGCCGGAAGCCCCGCATTCACCTTCGTCGGATAGATCGCCAATTCGTGTATGATAACATTGGCGTTCATACCAATTCTGACATCGCTCAAAGATATGTTCCCCATCGGATCAGCACGCCCGTCTTCGATCAGAATTCCATCCGCATTCAGCAAAACCATCTTGCTTCCTGCAGCAGCTCCACCCTCAGCCGGTTCAACCAACAGTCCAAGTGTTTGACGTTCACCGACGTCCTTCATCGTATCATATGCAATCCGCTGATTGCCGGGCCCAATTGCATCTACAACCGCATTATTAAAATACCTGAGATACATTTTACCACCAGTTGCAGCACTTAGTCTGACAAGGAAACCAGTGTCCGTTGGGTCGGCCAGCAAAGTAAAATCCAAAACAATCAAAGCACCGGTCCAGTCGGTATCACCGTGTTGCCACGACAGATACTGACCCGCAGAAAATTGAAACCCGTCAGCCACACGCTCGATCACGCCCCCCTGCCCCAAAGCCGTCAGTTGCGCATTATACGTTCCGTCAGCCATCACAGTCGCAACATTACTGCTGGTCCCTGTAATTTGACTTGATGCATCAAATTTTAAGGCCGCTTTATACAAATGACGTGCCCGCGCTTGTCTTTGCAAGGCCGTTTTCGGAACAGAAAATCCAAGTCCAAGCATATAAATATCGTCCTTCTGTAGATCCAAATTTGAGGTATTTCATCGAATACACGTCAGCAAAAACCGCGTAAGCATTTAAAATAAAATACAAAAATCCGACACCCTCCATGCAAGCATGTATCAATGCAGACAGCCGCATCCTGTTTCAAAATTATTCAAAAATCGTAATTCATGCGTTCTGTGGTGCAGAAAAGCGGGCAGAACACATGTCAAAAAACTCTGGGATTACCTTTGAAAAATAATTGAAGGCGTAAGTAAAATTTAACATCCCTGATCTAAACCGGGAAAAGTCAAACAGAATTGGATCTGTCCAATACTGGATCTGTTAAACCCGGAGAGCACGTATGAGTAGCACTCACACCGTCACCCTTCCGCCCCGCCTAGGGCTTGGCGAAGTCAAATCGCTCATTGATGAGCTGCGTAAATCCAGCAAGCAGGACACTATAGTTGATGCAGCTGCGGTGACCCATCTTGGCACCCTTTGTCTTCAGGCTCTGATTGCGGGGGCTCGCGCCCATATCGCCAATGGAACCACCTTTCAATTCAGCAATCAGGGAGAGACGTTCCAGCAGCAACTGGAACTTTTCGGTCTCTCCTCCGAACAAGTCCAGGGAGGACACGAATGAGCTTACGAATTCTCGCAGTCGATGACAGCCGCACAATGCGTGACATGTTGAACCTCGCGCTCAATCACGCAGGTTTCACAACCCATCTCGCCAACGATGGCGAACACGGGCTCGAAGTTCTCGAAGAAATGGATGAACCTGACGCCATCATTACAGACATCAACATGCCCCGCCTTGATGGGTTCGGCTTTATTGATGCTGTGCGAAGTCAGGAGAAATACCGTGCAATTCCGATCCTCGTTTTGACAACGGAAAGCGCTGACACACTGAAATCAAAAGCCCGCAATGCAGGTGCCACGGGCTGGATCGTGAAACCTTTTGATCCTCCCAAACTCGTGCGCGCACTTCAACTGGTAACGGGATAAAGGGAGTTCAGCAATGTCTGATCCGATGGCCGAAATCAAAGCATCGTTTTTTCTCGAATGCGAAGAACTTCTGGAACAACTTCAAGACGGTTTAAGCCGTTTTGAAGAAGGAGACGATGATCCTGAAACGATCAACGAAGTATTTCGGGCGGTCCATTCCATAAAAGGCGGCGCCGGTGCATTCGGTCTGACGGCCCTTGTAGATTTCGCACATGTATTCGAAACATCGATGGATATTGTGAGATCCGGTGAAAAAGCGCCCGAATCTGAAGATCATAAAACATTTCTACATGCCAGTGACATCCTCTGCGATCTGGTTGTCGCCAGCCGTGATGAAACTGAAGTTCCGTCCGAACGAGTGACTGAAAGTGTCACGGCCCTACGTGCATTTCTTGGGGATTCCGGTGCCGAAGAAGAGGATGAAGAAGTCGATCCGTCTGATTTTCAGCCAATGGGCGTCTCTATGGACCTTCCACAGCTCAGTGTGCCTGGCCCCCAATCGCCAGATGTTTCGGCAGCGCCCGCTCTTCCTGACCTGGCCGCGTTGCCGGATGTAGCTGCAAAAGATGACGACAACAATTCTATTTCCGATACTTCCAAGCCAGCCCCCATCACCAAAGACGCCAGTGGAAATACGCCCACGTTCACCATACGCTTTCGCCCCGATCCCTCACTTTTCACATCGGGCAATGAACCATTACATCTGCTAAAGATGTTGGGGGAACTTGGCGAGACAAAAACGACATGTATCTGCGATGACCTACCTGCAATCGACATACTTGAGGGTGAAGAAAGCTTCCTCTCATGGAGTATTGAGCTGCTGACATCCCGCTCTGAACAGGAAATCAGGGAAGTCTTCGATTTCGTGGAAGACCTTTGCGAACTCAGTGTTGAATCTATCGCCGCCGCACCACTTACCCCTTCAATACCTGCCCCTTCCTCTGAAGAGATCAAAAACGAACCAGAGACGTTGCAGCCCCCCCAAACGGCTGCGACACCTCCTGCTGAACAACTTCCGACACCGTCAGCGCAACCCGCGCTGTCGCAAGCGAAACCTGAGAAGTCTGCCCCTAAAAGCAAACCGGCAACCAAATCAGCAACAACACAGTCCAAGCCAAGCGGAACGGTCCGGGTAGAACTTGATCGCATTGACCGCCTAGTGAACCTAGTTGGCGAACTGGTGATCAACCAGGCCATGCTCAGCCAAAGTGTTGTAGAAGCAGGCATCGGCAATGATCAGAACGTTGCAGCCGGACTGGATGAATTCATGCAGCTTACGCGTGATATTCAGGACAGCGTCATGGCAATCCGTGCACAACCTGTGAAATCCCTTTTCCAGAGAATGGGGCGCATTGTGCGTGAATCATCCGCGAGTGTTCAAAAAGACGTGCGTTTCGTTACGGTGGGCGAAGCTACCGAAGTTGACAAAACAGTCATTGAACGCCTCGCCGACCCACTGACCCATATGATCCGAAACGCAGTTGACCACGGCCTTGAAGAAAATGAAGCCCGCAGCGCTGCAGGCAAACCACGTCAGGGAACGGTCACCCTATCAGCCTCCCACAAATCTGGCCGTGTGCTCATTGAAGTATTTGACGATGGCGGCGGAATTAACCGCCCCGTCGTCTTAAACAAAGCAATCGAAAAAGGCTTAATCTCTGAAGGTGCACAGCTGACAGACGGTGAAATTGACAATCTGCTCTTTCTTCCTGGATTTTCGACAGCTTCAGAAATCTCCAACCTCTCTGGCCGAGGCGTCGGAATGGATGTGGTCAGAAACTCCATCACGGCCCTTGGTGGACGCATTACTATTTCGTCCGAAAAAGGAAAAGGAACAAAGTTTTCAATCAGCCTCCCCCTCACTCTCGCCGTTCAAGATGGCATGGTAATTGAAGTGGCCGGACAAACACTAGTTGTTCCATTGAACAACATCATTGAAACAATGACTCTAACATCAGAAAATTTACGGGAAATGGGACCTGCAACAACGGTTGTTCAACTACGTGACAACTTTGTTCCGTTGTTAGATCTGGCCGTTGAACTCGGTTTCTCGTCTCCCAAACCTTCATATCACGATTGTGTTGCGCTTCTCATTTCTCCGGAAGAAGACAGTATGGCTGCTGTCGTCATAGATCGAATTATCGAACAGCGACAGGTTGTAATCAAAGGTTTGCAAGATAGCTATGGAGCAATTTCTGGTATCGCCGCAGCCACTATTCTTGGCGATGGACAAATTGCCCTCATCCTAGATTCAGGTGACGTCATTGCAAATGCAAGTGGGCGGACACGAAGCACTCTCAATAATCCCCAATTAACAGGAGCGATCGCATGACAGACGAATTGCAGGAAAACCCCGCTGACCTGACCGAATATCTTTCTTTCCGCATTGGTGCCCAAGAGTATACCGTCGATATAATGTCCGTTCGCGAGATTAGGGGATGGACAGAAGCCACACCACTTCCCCACGCACCTGAATACGTTCGAGGCGTCATCAATCTTCGTGGTACTGTTTTACCTATCATCGACCTAGCAGCTCGTCTTGCACTTCCACCAGATGAAAACAACGATCGATCAGTTGTAATCGTTGTCCAACAAGAAGGCGAAACCGTTGGCCTTCTGGTCGATGCTGTTTCTGATATTTTGACAATCGCACGAGAGGAATTGCAAGCGCCACCCGACATGGCAGCAGACAACCAACATCGGTTTGTGAGCTCTCTTATCATTGAGAATGAACGAATGATCCGGGTCTTAGACCTTCAAAACACACTGACAACTGGTGAGACATTGGCAGCATGAGCGTTATAAAACCAATTGCTTTGACAGAAACCAGCCAGAGATTGAAAATGCGTGATGATGATTTTCAACGAATTGCTAAGTTCGCAAAGTCAGAAGCCGGATTGTTGTTCACACAACAAAAAGCGCCAATGATGGAATCTCGCCTTATCAAACGTCTCAAAGTTCTCGGCCTGAATAGCTTCGAAGAGTATTGCACTCTAATCGAAACATCCGGTGATACAAATGAAAAAACTGAGCTCATTTCCGCGCTGACGACAAATGTGACCAGTTTTTTCAGGGAGCCTCATCATTTCAAAATTCTGATGGAACAAGTTATTCCAGAACTAAAGAAACGACTAGAATTGGGAGAGCCAGTACGCATTTGGTCTGCAGGTTGTTCTCGTGGGCATGAACCATATTCGATCGCAATGCAGCTGTACGACGCTATCCCTAATCTGGCAATTTACGACCTGAAAATATTGGCTACTGACATTGATCCCAAGGTACTTCTTTTTGCCCGGCAAGGAGTGTACGATACGACCGAACTTGCCAATCTTCCAGATGGATATAAAGAAAAATTCTTCTCAAAAACATTGTCAGGTGCGCAGATAAACACTGAAATTCGTCAGTTGATCAAGTTCAATCCCTTGAACCTGCTCAAAGATTGGCCAATGAAAAACCAGTTTGACCTAATATTTTGCCGAAACGTTGTTATCTATTTTGATCAAGATACCCAAGACAGTCTTTGGCCAAAATTTCAAAACGCCAACCGCAAAGAGGGATGGCTTTTCATCGGACATTCGGAACGTCTCACAAACGCCGTAGCTCCAGATTATCGAAGCGCTGGAATGACCGCATACCAAAAGCAATCAAGCAAATAACACCAGCTGAAAAGGGGGCATTCATGTCGCTAAAAGATCAAATCAGAGTGATGGTAGTTGACGACATGTCAACAAGCCGGGGTCTAATCACCCAAGCGCTGGACGAATTTGGCATTCGGGATGTCACTGCAGTCGCCGATGGAACATCTGCGCTTGCAGCGTTTCAGAAGTACCCAGTACATTTGGTGATATCAGACTACAACATGCCTAACATGGATGGCCTTCACTTACTGCATGCACTGCGTAGCAATGAACACACTCGCAATGTAGGTTTCATTCTGATCACGGGCAGAGCGGACCGCGCTGTCATCGACTCAGGCAAGCAATTAGGTATGAATAACTTCTTAAAGAAACCCTTTACCCCGCAAGAGCTGAAAACCTGTATTGAAGCCGTGGTTGGACGCCTCTGAATGTTGCGCCCAGAAAGCCTGACACATACTATTGACGGAACCGTTCCCCGGAATGAGTGCGCCGATAGCAATCTGTCAAAATCGTTAGTTTTTGAAAACCTTTCATCCGTCTTGGATGGACTCGCCGATCTATGCGCGGTTATTCAATCAGAAATCGGCGAGACTGTATCGGAAATCTCTGTTTGCCCAGATTCCCTTATCTCTCACCTACAAAACATTGATCGATTACAACAAAACCTCGAAGATCTAAGTACGTTTCATGCCGTTTTTGCAACGCTGACGCAAGATGAAACCTTGGCCTTTCATGAACAGGATGCACTTGAAAAATATATGGTTCTTTCGAGTCTAAAATCACGGCTTTTTCCAGCAAAACAGGAAGAAACCGAAATAAAACAATCCGGTGCGTTCGATTTATTTTGATACAATCGACTGCAGCAACAGATATGTCACACAAAGAAAATCAGTGCTCTGACTACAACACATCTTCAGTCAATAACCTTTCACACTCTAGCGGGATTACAGATTTTCAATAAGGCGTGTTTCAAGAAGCTGACCGTTTTTATACAAAATGGGATAGGCAACCGCTGAGATATGACTATTGAATTCCCGTAAAGCGCGCAAAGTTTCCAGATGAACATCGGAACTGTCAAAACTTTCTTGGGTTCCGTTTTGCAGCCTCTTCAGATGCTTTTTTCGGCTTTCCCGTTCCATACGTTTGATTTCTGTTTTTTCAAGGCTCAGCAAACGGGCGCTTTCCAGGTCATCCGAAATCAACACATTGGAAGCCAACTTCAGGTTTGCCAGAATGTCTTCATGCAAACGGGTAAGTTCAAGAAAACCACTTTTTGAAAAGGTAATTTTCTTTTTCGCGGTTGTTTCAGCCAGTTGCATCAGTCTTTGGGCGACCACATCACCGGCGGTTTCAAGGCGAATAGCATATTCCAGCATGTGCCGCGCGGTCTTAGAATTCTCCTTTCCAAACTCATTCTCTGGGATAGCGGCAACAAATTTACGGATGCCTGACAATGCAGCATCGGCTTCGGCATCCATATTTCGGACCATCTTTATTTGTGCACGATCACCGGTTTCATACAATGCAACAACCGGCCGGAACATCGCATCCACGGTGTCCAACATACGCAACAATTCCCGCTTCAATCCCGCAAGTGCCTGATTTGGTGAGGAAAGGTCCGCCGCATCCAGTGCTAATACCGGACGTTGCAAAGTTTCAAAGCCCTGATTTACATCATTTTCAGAAAACAGTTGAACCAGCGGGCCTTCGAGCATCTTACAAAATGGCAAAGCCAGGATTAAAAGCGACGCATTAAAGGCCAGATGTGCGTTCACCAACATCTGCCCCCCCTCGGGGCTTGTTACAGCACCAGATCGCAACAAGGCATTCACAACAAATAGGGTAAATACGGCCCAGGCTCCGCGCAAAAACAAGTTAGCCCAGGGCAAGCGCCGCGCAACAGCGGACATATCGCGCGTCAGCCAAACCGGGATAAATGCACTGCCGAAATTGGCCCCCAACATCAAAGACAAACCTGCGGCAAACGGGATTGCAGCGATATCGACCAGGGTAACGCACATCAAAATGGCAGCGACAGATGAGTGCATAACAAAGGCCAACGCAGCGCCAACAAGAAATGCGGTAATGTAATCGCGAGCCAAATATCCTGCGACTGCCGGCAAAAACGAACTGTCTCGGATCGGATCCATGGCTTCGCGCAGAAAACGTAGTGAAATCAAGATAAAGGCAACACCCATCAGGATGCGGCCAAACTGCCGGGCCTTGCGGTTTTCCGTCTTCACGAAAAGCCAGCCCCCGATGGCCAGAAGCAACGGTACAAGCCAATCCAGCCGAAAAGACAAGATCTGAATAACAAGCGCAGAGCCCAGATCGCCCCCCAAAACAATCGCTAGACCTGTTGCGAAACTCAGCACACCGCTGGCGGCAAACCCTGCGGTCAACAAGGCCACTGCAGCAGAGCTTTGTAAAACGACAGCCAGCACCAGACCTGCGGAACTGGCCTTTAGCACATTGTTTTGCGCAGTCATAAGTCTTTGAAATGATGCACCGTAACTGCGTTCAATCCCCGTACGCACCATACGTACAGCGAACAACAGCAACATAGTTGCCCCTGCCAAAGAAATCAGAAAACTTATAATTGCCATGCTCTTACCCGCGCTTTTTTATGTGACTTACCATCAAACTCAGCGACGTTACCTTGGTTGCTAAATTACCGCCCCCTGAAGGCGAAATCGACACATCTAGCCATAAAACACCCATTTTGTGTCGGAAAACCAGAGAGAAATCCAAAAACAGCATGTTTTTCAATAAAAACGAAACCGTCACATGGACAGCTCCCCCGCGATGACTATATCTGAAAATTATGATCAGAGTTCCCCTATTGCGGCGAAACACAGCCCCTGAAAGACACAAATGCCCGAACAACTGAGTTCTCCAGCACCAACATATGCCCGTATCAGCATGACTGCACCAATCAGCCGTAAATTGCTGGAACATAATGTCCTTATGACAATTCGGTTGAACGAAGTTTTTGGCGAAATGATCGCCCACCAGACCAACTTCCGGGATGGCGACAGCGTTTTCACACGTTTTTCAACCCTTCATCGGCAGGGCCATGATGCCATTATTCTGGATGCGACCCTTGAGATCACGAAATCACAGCTGCCCAAAGGTTTTCTGGACGATCTGCAGCGCACTGATATTCTGTTTGGCCAACTTCTGATGAATTACGACATTCAGGTAAATATGTCTGAACGCACAACTTACTATACTGCCTGCGCCGAAACCGGAAAGACACGCTGGGGGCGACAACTCAGAATGCTGCACGCCGAAAATGGCAACACATTGGCAACGATCAATGAATTACTGGTCCCCGAAGACATGCTGAAACGCATAATCCCCTAAATTTCCACCTTTTGTCAGTCAAACAATAGGTTTTTAGACTTTTTCTGAAAATTTCGCTATGCTTAGCGGGAAAAAGCCTGTAGATGCCGCCTCTGGCCTCACTACCACACATATGGATGATCCCCTTGAACCCTTCGCTTTCGAAAGCGCTTGCTGCGCGCGGTTATGAAACTCTGACACCTGTTCAGCAAGCCGTCAGCAACCCTGACCTCGCAGGACGCGACCTTCTTGTATCGGCTCAAACCGGATCAGGTAAAACGGTCGGCTTTGGCATTGCTATTGCATCTACTTTGCTAGGCGAAGAAGAAAGCTTTGATCGTGCTGGGGCTCCTCTCGCTTTGATTATTGCCCCCACCCGCGAACTTGCCATGCAGGTGAAACGCGAACTGTCTTGGCTTTACGGCACCGCCGGTGTGCACATTGCATCCTGTGTTGGTGGCATGGACAGCCGCGATGAACGCCGTGCACTGGCCCGGGGCGCCCATATTGCTGTGGCAACACCTGGCCGCCTGCGTGACCACATTCAACGCGGCGCCATCGATCTATCTGACATCCGCGCGGTTGTAATGGATGAAGCCGATGAGATGCTTGATCTTGGCTTTCGTGAAGATCTCGAATTCATTCTCGAAGCATGCCCCGAAGATCGCCAGACACTGATGTTCTCGGCAACGGTTCCTGCGGCCATTGCCAAGCTTGCGAAAAACTTTCAGCAGGATGCGGAACGCATCATCACCAAAGCTGAAAATAAGCAGCATTCCGACATTGAATATCACGCAGTAGAGGTTCACCCAGCCGACAGCGAAAGCGCGATTATAAACCTGTTGCGCCTGCATGAATCCCCCAATGCGATCGTGTTCTGTAACACACGTATTATGGTGTCGCGCATGACATCACGTTTGTCGAACCGTGGGCTTTCTGTTGTGGCTTTGTCCGGTGAGTTGACACAATCCGAACGTACAAACGCCTTGCAGGCTATGCGCGATGGTCGTGCCCGTGTCTGTGTCGCAACCGACGTTGCCGCGCGCGGGATTGATCTTCCAAACCTTGATCTGGTGATCCATGCAGAACTGCCAACCGGTTCTGAAACCCTTCTGCACCGCTCTGGTCGTACAGGTCGGGCTGGTCGCAAAGGTATTTCCGCACTGATCGTACCGGGTAAGATGCGTCGTAAAGCGGAAAACTTGCTGAAATGGGCAAAGCTGACCGCCAAATGGGTGGCTGCACCAACCGCAGACGAAGTTCGTGCGGCTGACAGCGAACGCCTGACCAATGATCCGTTGTGGTCTGATGTGCCGACTGACGCTGAAAAACTGCAAGCCGCTGCTTTGATCGAAAACCATACTTCAGAAGCCTTGGCTTTGGCCGTTTTGCGCATGTACGCATCAAAGCATTCCGCGCCAGAAGAAATTCGAAAAGTCACAGCAGAAGCCCCACGCGAACGCAAGCCCTTTGGCCCAAGCCGCTGGTTCTCACTGGAATTGCCAAAGAATGAACGTGCCGAAGTACGCCGCATTCTGCCAATGCTTTGCAAGGCTGGCGACGTGTCTCGTGATGATTTCGGCGCTATCCGCCTGATGGGCCCCCTCGCCTATGTCGAGATTTCTGAAGGCTCGGTTGATGGTTTCGTCAAAGCCGTTGGCCCGGACATGATCGTAGAAGATGGTGCACAACTGACTCTTCTGGATGTGGTTCCGGAAGAGGTGTTGAACGCCAAAAAACCTGAACGTAAGGGTGGCGGCAAGTTTGGTGACAAACGTGGCGGCGGCAAATTCGGTGGCAAGCGTGACGGCGGCCGTGATGGTGGCAAACCATGGGAAAAACGTGATCGTGACGATGGCCCCCGTGATCGCAAACCACGTGCTAAAAAAACATGGGATGACGCTCCGAAAGAGCGCAGCTATGATGACAAACCACGTGGCGAAAAACCCGCACGTCCGGCACGTGATGATTGGAATGACGGCGGCGAGAGCAAGAAAAAGCCAAAAGCACGCCCGGGCAAACACGGCCACAAGCCTGCAAAATCCGGCGCAAAACCCGCGCACAGCGGCGCAGGTGATGCGGGAAAATCTTTCCGTAAACCCCGCCCCGAAGACAGCCGTCCTGAAGGCGTAGTAAAAGAGCGCAAGCCACGGCATAAAAAGGGCCCACCCCCACCTGCAGGCAAAGCCAACAGCAAGAAGAACAAAGCCCGTGCGGCTGACACAGGTGGCAATGCCAAACCACGTCGCAAAGACTGATCTTCAGATTTAGAGACACGAAAAAGCCGGCGAAATTCGCCGGCTTTTTTCATTTCAGTCATCGCGATGAAATCAACCGCGAAACCCCGTGGCAATTACAAATTTCTCGGAACTGTCCGCCCGGCTTGACGGTGGTTTCATATGGGCTACGTTTTTGAATTTTTGCTTCAACAGTTTCTGTAAATCGCCTTCCGCGCCCCCGGCCAGAACTTTTGCAACAAAGGTTCCGCCTTCTTCAAGCACATCAAACGCAAAATAAGCCGCAGTTTCGCACAGCGCCATAATGCGCAGGTGGTCCGTTTGTTTGTGGCCAGATGACGAAGCCGCCATATCAGACATCACCACATCGGCCTTGCCACCAAGCCATGTTTTGACCTTTTCATCGGCATCATCTTCCATGAAATCAAGAACATGGATCTCAGCACCAGGAATAGGTTCAACTTCCTGCAAATCCACACCAAGGATCGTGCCAACTTTCTTGCCCGATTTTTCACCCAGTGCATTAATGCGCGGAACAGACACTTGGCACCAGCCCCCAGGCGCACAGCCCAAGTCCACCACCCGCGCACCCGGCACAAGAAAGCGGTATTTTTCGTCCAGTTCCAAGATCTTAAACGCCGCGCGACCGCGATAGCCTTCGACCTGAGCGCGCTTGACGTAAGGATCGTTCAACTGACGTTCCAGCCAGAGCTTGGAAGACAACTTCCGCCCGCGCGCAGTTTTCACCTTAACCGTTAGGTCGCGATAACCACGTCCGCTTTTGATACTTTTAACCATTTCTGATCCTTTCCGTCGCGCAAACACGCAAAGGCCCTCATGCCTGTTTCAGCCCTGCGCGTCAAGCAATCGTCCATCTTCCGACATCAATGCATACAACAGGCCTTCCCGTAATCCACGGTCGGCAACTGACAAACGGTTGGTCGGCCAGACACGCATTAACGCCTGCAGGATAGCAGATCCCGACATAATTAATGCCGCCCTATCGCGTCCAATCCGGGGGTCACGACGACGGCCACCAGGCCCAAGCTGAAGATAGCCGTGAATAACACGATCAATTTCATCTGAATTCATTTCCAGGCCATCCACCATATTCCGATCATAGCGCGTCAGGCCAAGATGTGACGCAGCAACGGTTGTAATCGTTCCGGACGTGCCAACAATCTGAAAACCATCACGCTGATGCAGGCGGTCATAGGGGGTAAAACTTTGCAGCTTTTCTTCGAAAAACCACGACATCAGGGCAAACCGGCCTTCATCATCCTCAACATCGTCAAACTGATCCCGCAATGTCGCAACACCAAGGGGCACTGAGATCCAGTCGATGACCTTTTCCCCGTAACGCGAAGACGATTGGCGTTTCAGACCTTTTTGCACAGCCAAAATAGCGTTGGAACGATCTGCAGCGGCGGTTTCCGACAGATCGATCCAGACCAGTTCGGTTGAGCCTCCGCCGATATCAACCACAAGCAATTGATCCGTTTTCTGATGAACAAGGGGGGCGCAACTTATCACTGCCAGGCGCGCTTCTTCTTCCGGGGGGATGATTTCCAGATTCAGACCGGTTTCACGTTTCACAAGACGGATAAAATCACGGGAATTCCTGGCGCGCCGACAGGCTTCGGTTGCCACCAGTCGCATTCTGCGCACATCATGTTGTCGCAATTTTCGCTGACAAATACGCAAAGCCTGTATCGTTCGATTGATCGAAGACCGCGACAGGCGGCCCGTTGCTTCCAACCCGGTGCCCAATTGGACGGCCTTAGAAAAGCTGTCCACAACTTTAAACTGACTGCCCTCAGGTCGGGCAACCAGCATTCGACACGAATTTGTGCCAAGATCTAACGCCGCATAAAGCGGTTTCTGACCTCGGTTTTTGGGCGCGGGAGTCTCAACCGCTGTGGGAAACGCGCCCGCACCTCTGGGACGCCTGGGCGACATACCGCCCTCCATTTCAAGTTACCCTAAGAGTAATCCGAAGCCCCGCCCCACACAAGGGCCGTCTGTGTGCGGCATTAAAAAATTCAGATGCAGATAATTTGGAATTGACAGCCCCCGGCCCTTACTGCCAGAACGGCGTCATCTGAGGTTCTTTGTGCGGCCAAGCCAGCAAAGAGACAACAGGGAACACGGTGAGGACGACCCACTTCGGGGCCGATTCCGTGGCTGCCCCCGCAACTGTAAGCGGAGAGCAGAGCCAACAAAGCCACTGGGGCACAGCCCTGGGAAGGCAGGTTCTGTGATCAATCCGTAAGCCAGGATACCTGACCCAGACGACCCGGGAAACCGGGTGTTTCCACCGGATGCCGGGGTGAGCATCCAGCATGGGTTCGTCTGTTAAGGGGGTCCGCCCCACCAAAACAAAACGAAACCTCGCTGATATCCCCGTCGTTCCTTTTGCATTGCCACATGCGTGGCCGTCCTGAGGCGACTTATGAAACTGAAGACTTTTTTTGCTGCCAGCTGTGCAGCGCTGACACTGACCACCCAGCCCGCAGCGGCGCATTTCCAGCTGATCTATGCGGATCAGACCCAGATTGAACGCCCCGGTGATGTACCGGTTAAGCTGATTTTCTGGCACCCGATGTCCGCAGGTCACGTGATGGATATGGGTATGCCGCAGGAATTTTTCATGCAGCATCGCGGCGAACGTATCGATCTGAGCAAAAGCCTAACTGAATCCACGTTCACCGGCCCAGATAACACGGGCGTTTCCTTTGATGGCATTGTGCCTGTGAAACGCTCTGGTGACTATGTGATCGTTGTAGATCCCGCCCCTTACTATGAGGAAAGCGAAGACATCTACATCCGCCAAATCACCAAATCCTATATGAACCGCAACGAGCTGCCGACCGACTGGGATGCAAATCTAGGGCTAGAAGCTGAAATTATTCCGCTGAACAAACCTGGAAATCTGATTGCCGGTTCGACCTTCTCTGGCCGGGTTATGGCAAACGGTGAACCTGTCGCAGGTGCCGAGATCGAGATCGAATATATGGCAGCTGAACCCGACATGGCGACAGGCACGGCAGGTGAAATGACAATCACCCCGCCCCCTGGTGGCGCGATTGTGGCCGTTACGGATGAAGACGGTGAATTCACATTTGGGGTGCCAACCGCGGGTCACTGGGTTTTTGCCGCCTTGGGGGTGGTTGAAGGTGCAGAACATGAAGGTAAAGAGCTTTCTATTGATGCGGTGATCTGGGTGCGCGCCTGGGACATCAATGCAGCCGAGGCCAACTGATGCATATCGTTGATGGTGCCCTTGCAACCCCGGTGCTTGTCGCCGGAGCTGTGGCAACGGCCGGTGGCCTTGCCATCGGGCTGCGCCAACTGACCACCGAACGCATCCCCACTGCAGGGGTGCTGTCTGCGGGGTTCTTTGTCGCGTCTCTGATCCATGTGCCAATTGGCATCAGTTCCGTTCACCTCATCATGAACGGCATTGCTGGGCTGATCTTGGGCTGGGCGGCTTTTCCGGCTTTGTTTGTCGGATTGTTGCTACAGGCCGTGACCTTTGGCTTTGGGGGCATCACCGTTTTGGGGGTGAACGCCGTCAACATTGCACTGCCCGCGGTTCTTGCTGGTATCGCTGTGCGCCCCTTCATCCGCCGTGGCGGACGCAAGAATGCACTGCTTTGGGGGGCTGTCTGTGGCGCACTGGCCATTGCCATGACCACCATCATGGTTGCCATGTCCCTTGCACTGTCAGGCGAAGAATTCAACGAAGCCGCTTATCTTGTGTTTGTCAGCCACATTCCGGTGATGATCATTGAGGGCGCATTGTCCGCCGCCGCCGCCTGGATGATTGTGCAGGTCAAACCCGAACTATTTGGCATCAGCCAACATCATGAGGTGTAAGATGCGTTATCTTCTCTTGTCCGCATTTATTCTGTCTGCAAGCCCAGCTTTTGCCCATAAAATCATTGCCGATGTTTTCCCTGCAGGAAATTCCGTAGAAGGCGAGATCGGCTTTTCAAGCGGCGATATGGCTGTTGGGTTTCGTGTGGATGTGTTTGACATCAATGGAAATAAAGTTGGCGAAAGCACAACCGATGAAGATGGTTTTTTCACTTGGACACCGGAAGGTGCCCTGCCCGCTGGTCCATTGAAATTCCTGTCTGATCTGGGTGCAGGACATGTGGCAGAAATGATCCTGCCAGCAGCAGATGTCCCGGGTGGTTCAGTGAACTCACCTACCACAGCAGGTGCTGTTGCGGTTAATCTGGAAGCCTCGACTGCAACCGCAATGGATGACACGGCCCTCAGCACAATTGTCGCGTCAGCCGTTCGAAATGAATTGCGTCCGATCCGGCGTGAACTGACGCAGATCCGCGAACGCAACCGTTTCAGCACGATACTGGGTGGCATTGGCATCATTTGTGGATTGTTTGGCGCCTTTTTCTATGTCTCCGCCCGTCGCCAACTGAAGGACACCTCAAAATGACCTATGTCCTGCCTGCTACGACCACCGCACCGGATGTTCCGCCATTAAAACGGCTGGACCCCCGCCTGCGCATTGTAGCAGCAGTGACATTTGCAATCGCAACCGTGGCCCTTCAATCGCTGTTGCTGTTGTGCATTGCGCTACTGGCCGCGATAGCCTTGATGCTGGCGGCGAAACTTCCGCCGGTGCAAACCATAAAGCGGGTCATTGCGATGGATACCTTCATCATCGCAATGATCTTTTTTCTGCCCTTCACCATGGACGGCACGCCGATGTTCTCAGTGTTTGGCTTTGCCGCCAGTTACGAAGGTTTGATCCGCGCTGTCGAAATTGCCCTCACGGCAAATGCCATTGTCATGGCCATGCTCGCGCTTGTCGGTTCCATGGAGGAAGTCACTTTCGGACAGGCCCTATATGCGCTGAAAACGCCGGCCAAACTTGTGCATCTGCTGCTGTTTACCGTGCGCTATATCGAAGTTCTGCGCCAAGAATATCAACGTCTGCGTCAGGCTATGAAATGTCGTGGGTTTCGGCCCGGCACCAACGGCCACACCTATCGCAGTTTTGGTTATCTCATTGGCATGATGCTGATCCGTGCACTGGAACGTTCCGAACGCATCATGGATGCCATGAAATGTCGCGGCTTTACAGGCAGCCTTCCCATGACCCAACGCTTTCACTTTCAGGCTTCTGATCTGGCGTTTCCCTGCATTTTCACCTTATTCCTCACGGCCCTAATCGTTAAAGAATACGTCCTATAATGCTGTTTAAACTTGATAATATTCATCACACATGGCCGCGCCGTGGTGCAATCCTGAACGGTGCGGGGTTTCAGTTGAACACCGGAGACCGCCTTGCCATCACCGGCCATAATGGCGCGGGTAAATCCACCCTTCTGAAAATTATGCTTGGATTAATCATTCCCGATCAGGGAGCAGTCGAAGCCTTCGGCAGCCCTCGGACATGTGAAGCGGATTTTCACGAAGTTCGTCGTCGTGCGGGCCTTGTATTTCAAGATCCAGACGATCAGCTGTTCTGCCCAACAGTCGCTGATGACATCGCATTTGGTCCATTGAATCTTGGGAAATCCCGGGATGAGGCACTGGTCATCGTAGATCGCCTGCTGTCAGATCTGGACCTGATGTATCTACGCGACGCAATTACGCATCGCCTGTCGGGCGGAGAGAAGCGTCTTGTTACACTGGCCTGCGTTCTGGCGATGGACCCCGAGGTTCTGATCCTGGATGAACCGACCAATGCCCTGGATGAAGAAAACGAAGCCCGCCTGACTGAAATCCTGCGGGCCCTTCCCCAATCCATCGTATTGGTCAGCCATGACAAGTGTTTTCGGTCTAAGATCGCCAATCGTAGCCTGCGCCTGAAAGAAGGCCAACTTCACGAAGAAGTCCTTGCAAACTGACATCTGTCCAGCCTGACCATCCCTCAGTTATAAACAAGTAAACCGCATGCAATCGCCCCTCGACATGCGATTTTCTCAGGCTAATCTGTGCGAAAGACGTACAGGGGGATTCCATGGTTTTACACTGGCAAAAAGCGCTTGATCATCACTGGGGCATTGATGCGACTCTCAGTGGCCTTGATGGAGAATATGACCTGAACTTTAAGGCTGACAGCGGCCATGTTCTCAAGGTCATGCGACCGGGATGTGATGCCGCTTTCATCGACATGCAGACCGGTGCAATTGATGCCGCACGAAAAGCAGACACAACCTTACCGCTGCCAGATGTCATCCCCACAAAGTCTGGCGCATTGTTCACAGAGATCACAGATGAGACCGGTGAGATCCGTCTGTGCTGGGTTCTGTCCCTTGTCGCCGGTCGCCCCTGGGCTGATTTCCTGCCCCATACGGATACTCTGATCCATGGCTTGGGTGCACAGAATGCACAGCTAACCCTGGCATTGTCCGGTTTTGAACATTCTGAACTGCACCGTGATTTCAAATGGGATCTAATGAAAGCTGCCTGGGTCAAAAATGATCTACAGGTCATTGAAAATGTTTCACGACGTAGATTGATATCTGAAATCTGCAGCGGGTTTGATGCGGCGTTCCCAGTGCTTCAAACCTTGCCTAAATCCGCCATTCACAACGACCTGAACGACTACAATATTCTTGTGTCAGGCAACCTGACAACCTCCCCGCATATTTCTGGTCTGATCGACTTTGGCGACATGTGTGCAGGCCCGCGCATTGTGGATCTGGCGATCACCGCCGCCTATGTTGTACTTGGGGATGTGGATGCAGAAAAAGCGCTGGTTTCACTTATACAGGGCTATCATTCTGTCAGTCCCTTAACCCCACAAGAGATCGACCTGCTCTGGCCTCTTCTGAAGATGCGCCTGGCCGTTTCCGTGGTGAATTCCACCCTGATGGCCGTTGAAAACCCAGATGACCCTTATGTCACCATCTCTCAGGCCCCTGCTTGGGCGTTCCTTGAAAATCATGGTGTTAACGAAGGTCTGATCAACGCGCGCCTGCGTGCCGCCTGTAACTTGCCGGTGGTGGATGGCGCAGATCGCGTCATGACCTGGCTGGCATCGGAACGCGGCAATTTCGCCTCTGTTATGGGCGACGATCTGAAAGATGCGCCAATTGGTTCCCTGTCTGTCGAAGCCTGCACCACACCGCAAAATCCGTTCGACATGCCCATTTCTGAGGCGGCCTATGTGGGTCGCGAATATGAAGAAGATGATGGTGCTGGCAGCTATAAAACATGGCTTGGCAATTATAATGAACCACGCCTTGTGTATACCGATCACGCCTTCCGCAAAGGCCCCTTTAAAGCCAGTGATCGTCGCACCGTGCATCTGGCGATTGATGCCTTTGCACCGGCCGGTCGCAAACTTCTGGCCCCCTATGATGGAGAGGTTTTCTGTGCTGAATATCGCGCGGGACACCTAGATTATGGCGGCGTTATCATCCTGAAACACGAAACGCCGGATGGAGACAATTTCTACACGCTTTATGGCCACCTGAACCCGGAGTTCCTAGATCGGTTAAACATAGGTGACAAAGTGGCAAAGGGTGATGCGTTCTGTGAACTTGGTGATCCTACACAAAACGGTGGTTGGGCCCCACATGTGCATTTCCAGTTGGCGCTGTCTACGGATGGTATGGGCGAAGACTGGCCCGGCGTTGGTGACCCGGATGAGATGTTCCTTTGGGAACGTCTCTGCCCGAACCCCGCCATGCTGATGAACCTTGATGACGATTACGCGCGTTGGGAACCCACGGACAAATCACAGGTTCAGGCGGATCGTGAGGCATATTTTGGCAAGAACTTGAAACTGTCATACAGCAATCCGGCGATGCTGGTGCGTGGTTGGAAACACCACATGTTTGATGAATGGGGTCGCCCTTATCTGGACGCCTATAACAACGTGCCACATGTTGGTCACGCCCACCCCCGTATTCAGGCGGTGGCTGCGGATCAGCTAAAGCGGATGAACTCCAACACCCGTTATTTGCATCCGGCCCAGGTCGCCTTTGCAGAAAAGATCCGTTCAAAACTGCCGGATCCACTGAATGTTTGTTTCTTCGTCAATTCAGGCACAGAGGCAAATGAACTGGCCCTGCGCCTATCGCGTGCGGCCTCTGGTGCAAAAGGCATGGTCACCCCCAACCACGGCTATCACGGCAACACCACCGGTGCGATTGATATTTCTGCTTACAAGTTCAACGCAAAAGGCGGCGTTGGGCAGGCTGATTGGGTTGAACTGGTGGACGTCGCGGATGATTACAAAGGCAGCTATAAGCGCGATGATCCACAAGCCGCACAGAAATACGCAAATCTGATCGATGACGCGATCATAAGCCTGCAGGAAAAAGGCCATGGTGTGGCTGGTTTCATTGCTGAAACCTTCCCGTCAGTCGGTGGTCAGATCATTCCGCCGAAAGGCTATCTACCTGCGGTTTATGATAAAATCCGTGCGGCTGGTGGTATTTGTATTGCCGATGAGGTTCAAACAGGTCTCGGGCGCCTTGGCGACTATTATTTCGCGTTTGAACATCAAGGCGCGGTGCCTGATATTGTGGTCCTTGGCAAACCTATTGGCAATGGTCACCCGCTTGGCGTGGTCATCACCACCCGTGAAATTGCCGATAAATTCGCTGAAGGGCCTGAATATTTTTCCACCTTTGGGGGATCCACACTGTCTTGCCGTATGGGTAAAGAAGTGCTTGATATCGTTGACGACGAAGGCTTGCAGGAAAACGCACAGGCGCGTGGCGGTGAACTCATGACAGGCCTTGAAAGCCTTATGTCAAAACATGAAGTCATCGGTGACATTCGTGGTATGGGGCTGTTTATTGGCGTCGAACTGGTCACAGATCGCGATACAAAAGAACCTGCAACAGATGCCGCATCCTATGTGATTAACCGTCTGCGCGAACATCGCATCCTGACCGGGCGTGAAGGGCCAAATGACAACATCTTGAAAATCCGACCGCCTCTGACAATTGATGCCGAAGACATCGATATGTTGATCGGCGTGATGGATAAAGTTTTGAACGAAGTTACCTGTCTGATGCGATGAAACAGTTGGCTGACGGAATGCCGTCAGCCAACCGTGTTGACGCCTGCATCCCTGCCCGCTACGAACGGGAAAAGACGAAAAGAGGCTTCCATGCTGTATACATCAGGCAAAGACTGGCTGAACGCTAAAACCAAGCAGGTCATGCTGTTTGCTATGTCTGGCCTTGGGAAAACTTATACCTCTGACATGTTGCGGCAATCCGGCGATTGGTTCCATTATTCAGTCGATTACCGCATCGGCACACGATACATGGGCGAACATATCGTCGATAACTTTAAACGCGAAGCGATGAAAACACCGTTTCTGGCCGAACTTCTGCGTTCTGATTCAATCTATATCGCCTCAAATATCACCTTTGAAAATCTTACGCCTTTGTCGACTTATCTGGGCAAACCGGGCAATCCAGATCAAGGTGGAATAGCATTCGCCGAATACCTGAAACGCCAGCAACAGCATCGCACAGCGGAAATCGCATCCCTTATGGATACGGCGCATTTCATCGAACGTGCCCAGGCGCTTTATGGATACAGTCATTTCATCGGCGACAGTGGCGGCTCTATTTGCGAAGTGGTCGATCCTGAAGACCCAAATGACCCGGTGCTAAAAAGCCTATCTGATAACCTATTGATGGTCTGGATCGAAGGATCTGATGATCACACAGAGGAACTGATCCGCCGCTTTGATAAGGCGCCGAAACCCATGTATTACCACCCCAAAATCTTAGAAGATTCCTGGAGTGAATATCTGAATGAAAACAACATTCAGGAAGATGGTGTTAATCCAAATAAGTTCATCCGCTGGGCCTATCGTCGGGCTGTGGAACATCGCCAGCCTCAGTATCGTGCAATAGCCCAAAACTGGGGTGTGACCGTGCAGGCGGATGATGTTGCGAAGATCCGTAACGAAGATGATTTCAACCAACTGATCGCACAGGCAATAGACGCGCGAATGTGATGGGGCTGCGACTTGTTCGTAACGCCCCCTTATCATATTTACCCTATATACATGTCTGAGGTCACAAAATGCCTATCAAAATTCCGTCCAGCCTGCCCGCCTTCAAAGTTCTTTCTGAAGAAGGTGTTATGGTCATGGGCGAAGGACGCGCCGCCAACCAAGATATCCGCCCGCTTCGCATCGCTTTGCTGAACCTGATGCCGAAAAAAATTCAGACCGAAAATCAATTTGCCCGGCTGATTGGCGCAACGCCTTTACAGATTGACCTGCATTTGATCCGTATGTCTGAACATCAAACTCGTAATACGGCCGCAGAACATATGGAAGAATTTTACCGTCCCTTTAACGAAGTCAAAGATCAGAAATTTGATGGGCTGATCATCACCGGCGCACCGATCGAACACCTTCCGTTCAACAATGTGACTTACTGGAAAGAATTGACCGAAGTATTTGAATGGACACAAACAAATGTTCATTCAACCTTCGGCGTTTGCTGGGGTGGCATGGCGATGATCAATTATTTCCATGGCGTGCAGAAACATAAGCTGGAACACAAAGCGTTCGGTTGTTTCAAGCATCACAACCTTGATTGTACCTCGCCCTATCTGCGCGGATTTTCAGATGAATGTGTGGTGCCCGTCAGCCGTTGGACTGAAATGCATCAGGCCGAGATTGATCAGGCAAAAGGTTTAAAAACACTGCTGTCATCAGACAAATCTGGGCCGTGTCTGGTCGAAGACCCTGGCCACCGCGCCCTATATATCTTCAATCATTTCGAATACGACAGTGGCACCTTGAAAGAAGAATATGATCGCGATGTTGCCAGCGGCACGCCGATCAATGTGCCTGATAACTATTATCCGGGTAATGATCCATCGCGTGAACCGCGCAACAGATGGCGCAGTCATGCCCACTTGCTGTATGGCAACTGGATCAACCAGATCTATCAAACCACGTCATATGATATCTCTCTGATTGGGACCGACCAAGGGTAAGCCTGTTGCAACCCAGTCCCCCGAGCAGCATAAATGGTAAAGTGACGGAGATTTACATGACGACCGATCAGAACGACCTGCCTTTTGAAGGTGCTATCAGCCAGTTTTTCAATAAGGATGCGCCACAATTTATACGTGATGCCATTCAAAACTGTGGTAAAAAGGACATTTTATCAGAGAGTTACCCTTATCAATCCCGTATGTCGCAGAAGGACTATGAAACGCGGATGGAAGCGCTTCAGATTGAACTGGTCAAGCTTCTAACCCACATCAAACACACGGGCGAACGTATCGTTGTTGTGTTTGAAGGGCGCGATGCAGCGGGGAAAGGTGGAACGATCAAGCGGTTGCGTGAAAACCTAAACCCACGTTCAGCCCGGGTTGTCGCCCTTTCCAAACCCAGTGAACGTGAAGCCGGCCAGTGGTATTTTCAGCGTTACACCAAACATTTGCCAACCGCAGGTGAAATGGTTCTGTTTGACAGATCCTGGTATAATCGTGGGGTTGTCGAAAAGGTTTTTGGGTTTTGTGAGGATACAGACAGGGAACGGTTCTTTGAACAGCTTCCCGGATTTGAACAGCAGATCACCTCGGAAGGCATACATCTGTTTAAGATCTGGCTGAATGTCGGCCGCTCGGAACAATTGAAACGGTTCCTCAAGCGTGAAAAAGACCCGCTAAAACAATGGAAGCTTAGCTGGATTGATGTTGAAGGCCTGAAGAAGTGGGACGAATATTCACACGCCATCCACGAAACATTCGACCGCAGTCACACCGTGGATCAGCCTTGGACAATCATTCGCAGCGATGACAAAAAACGCGCCCGCCTTGCTGCCATAGAGCACATTCTGCATTCTATTGACTACAAAGGCAAAAACAGCAACGCCATTCAGGGACCTGACCCCGAAATTTGCGGCAGCCCTGCGCTGTGGGATATGGGCTGAATGGTAAAAAAACGCGGCTATCACCACGGAAATTTACGAGCAGCCTTGGTTGAGGCAGCCCTGTCCTTGATCGAAGAAAAAGGCCCCACGGGTTTCACTCTGTCAGAGGCTGCAAAACGTGCTGGTGTCACCCCTGCCGCCGTTTACCGGCACTTTGACGGTCGTGAAGAACTGATCGCAGAAGCCGCCCGTCAAGGTTACGAAATTTTTGCAGATCTGCTGACATTTGCTTGGAACAAGGGCGACCTGACGGATCTTGCCCGTTTTGAAGCCATTAGCCGCGCTTATCTGACCTTTGCCCGCCGTTACCCTGGGCATTACGTAGCGATGTTTGAAAGTGGAATTCAGACAAGCCGATCGCCAGAACTTGCAGAGGTTGCCGCCCGTGCGATGGGCGTTATGGAACGGGCAGCAGAACAGCTGATCAACCACATTCCCGCCAGTCGCCGCCCCCCGGCCCGCATGTTTTCGGCACATATCTGGGCGATGTCACACGGGGTTGTCGAATTATTCGCCCGCAACAGCCCCGGAAATGCGTCACCTTTTGCACCGGAAGAACTGCTGGAAAGTGGTATTGGTGTTTATCTGCGTGGCCTAGGCCTGATCGATCCCGATCATTAACCCCGATCCTCGGTTTTACTTCCCCGATCTTTCCTGCGCTTCCGCCTAGAACTTATAGCTCCGATGAGTTTCCAAATAACATCACCGGGCCGAGGCAAGCCAAAGGATCTCATTGTGAACTCGACAAACCGCCCCAGCCACCAGACCGCGATCACACACAGAGTAATCGCAAAATATGATAGAATAACCGCCCCTTCACCTTCGGACGGTGCCAAAAGAAAGACCCGCAGTGCACTACCTAAAATGAACCCAACAATCGAGTACCCAAGTACTTTACGTATCGAATGCTTTTCAATGATCGCAATTGCAGGCTGAGCCATCAGGAATGCGGCGAAGACCCCAAAGGGTATTGCGGAGATAACGTATTGCCAAAGCCCCGAACTCGCATCGGGTTTAAATCGGCTCAACAGCACGCCCGACAAGGTCGCCGCAACAACAGCCAGCAGAAACGTCGCAAACAACCGTGTAAACGCATCAGGCCGAACAGCACCCGTTTCTTTTGATGCGAGGATCATATCATCATCAATCATACCGTTTTGTAGATTGGAATTGTGGAAAAAATGGGTCGAAATGGCCTGATTTTTTCAGTCACTACCTACAAAAGTATGATCATTTTTGACAAAAGCACGAGACTGTTTCTAAATTCAGTTTAAATTCGATCAGAACATTAACACCTAAGGTCCACCGATAAAGACCAAATACAATCAAACAAAAAGGCCCGCAGAAAGCGAGCCTTTTATAATTTTGAATAATCCGAAAATTAACGCTTAGAGAACTGGAAGCTACGACGCGCTTTGCGCTTACCGTATTTCTTACGTTCAACAACACGAGAGTCACGTGTCAGGAAGCCAGCAGCTTTCAGAGCGCCGCGCAGGGAGGGTTCATAAAGCTGCAGAGCTTTAGAAATACCGTGCTTCACCGCACCAGCCTGACCGGTCAGACCGCCACCTTTAACAGTTGCGTAAACGTCGAATTCGCCTTCAACGCCTGCAACCTGCATAGGTTGACGCAGGATCAGCTGCAGAACTGGACGTGCAAAGTAAACGTCTTGGTCTTTGCCGTTCACAACAACTTTGCCGGAACCTGGTTTGATCCAAACGCGTGCAACCGCATCTTTACGTTTACCAGTTGCGTATGAGCGACCCAGTTCGTCACGAACAGGTTCACGTGGCTCAGCAACTTCTACGAGTGCTTCCAAAGATGTAACACCTTCAGCAACAGAGTTCAGCTCATCGAGAGATTTGATATCGTCAGACATGATCAGCTCCGTGTGTTTTTCTTGTTCAGGGCTTTAACGTCCAGAACTTCGGGCTTCTGTGCTTCTTGGCCGTGCTCAGCACCAGCGTAAACGCGCAGATTGGTCATCACTTTGCGTGACAGTTTGTTGCCTGGCAGCATGCGCTGAACAGCTTTCATGACAACGCGCTCAGGGTGGTCACCCTCAAGGATTTGACCGATTGAGCGTTCTTTGATCCCGCCCGGGTGGCCAGTGTGCCAATAGAACTTTTTGTCAGAGCGTTTCTTGCCGGTCAGCTGAATTTTGTCAGCATTGATCACGATGACATTGTCACCCATGTCCATGTGTGGCGTGAAGGACGCTTTGTGTTTGCCGCGCAGGCGCATGGCAACGATCGAAGCAAGACGACCCAGAACAACGCCTTCAGCGTCGATCAGGATCCATTTCTTGTCGATGTCTGCCGGAGTAGCAGAAAAGGTTTTCATAGGAGTAACCCCAGTTTTGAAGTTGAGCGAACAGCAGGACGCTATTCTGAATTCGATGTTGGGGTTTTATAGGTTCTACGCGCACAGTCAAGCGCAGCAATGTTAATATAATCAATTAAAAACAGCTACTTACAAATAAGGTATTTAAATACCTCACATTTTATCCCCAATCAGGCGGACATTTCACCCGCCTGAAGGATTACTTAAATACTTCAGCGTATATATCGCGTCCTACACTGATCGGCTCCCCAAAAGGCCCTGAACTGTATATGTCAGGATCGCCGCCCCTATCGCGCCAACAACGGCAATCAGTGCCAGAACCATTACATCAACTGGCCCACCAAGGTCAGAAAACGCTGAATGGGTCATATGCTGCACAAAGATTACCGCACCAACTGCGCCAAATGGCATAGCCATCTGGGCCAACAGGAATTTCTTCCAGCTGACGGCCCGATCCCGCACCAGAACGTAAATATAGCCAACAGTCACCAAAAGCGCCACTCCGACCATAGCCCAGAACAGTCCTTTGCCGAAGATTTCCTCAAACACCGCAAAAAGGGTGGATAATGTCAGTTCTTTCATTGTCTCTCTCCCTTATGCCCGGCCACGCAGCATTGCGTTATAGGTGGCTTTCAGCGCGACTTCTTTCATCAACCAAGAAATCCAAAGCTCTTCCAATGGGGCGATCACCCCGGGGAAGCTCGGCACCAGATTGTTGTCATAATCGAATTCAACCAACATGGCGCGGCCGATCTTGGTGATCAGCGGACAAGACGTATAGCCATTGTAACGCGCGTCACTTTCCTGGCCTTGGATCTGGGCGATCAGCTGTTCTTCAACCACAGGCACCTGCCATTTCACACTGGCAGCCGTTTTGCCCTTTGGCACACCAGCAACATCGCCGCAGGCGAAGATTTCCGGGTAACGATTGTGACGCAGCGTGTATTGATCGACCTCAACCCAGCCTTGCCCGACCCATTTATCCGCCCATGGCAGCGGCGAGTTCATAATGACATCCGGCGCACGCTGTGGAGGGATAACATTGGTGAAATCATAGGGCAGTTCTGTGTCGCCCTCGGGTGTCGTGAATGTTGCCAATTTCTTTGCCGGATCAATGGCTTTCATCACATGGTTATGATGTACATCAACGCCGCGATCATCGAACAGCATGCGCACCTTTTCATTGACTATCGGCACGCCAAACAAACCGTTGTTATGGGCGGCATAGGTCATTTCCACCTTGCCACGGGTGCCTTTGCGCCGGGCATAGTCGTCGGTCAGGAAGGTATATTTCAGCGGCGCACCAGCGCATTTCATGCCGGTCGCCGGACGTGTAAACAGCCCAACGCCACCTTCATCGGTGAACTTGTCCATCGCAGTCCAGGTTTTCGCGGCATATTCCGGGCCAGCATACACCGCCCCAATGCCGTTTTCACCGACCATATCAAGAGAGAAACCTTCGATCTTGTCCCAGTCAAGTTTCAAACCTGGTGCAACAATTAGGTAATCATACGCAACATCCGCCTGCCCGGTGATCCGCAAAACTTTGCTTTCAGGATCGATTTCACTTGCGAAAGCATTGATGAAGTTCACGCCGCTCGGCAACCACGTATCATTGCTGCTGACGGAATAATCCGCAGGCTTCAGCCCCGCAGCGATCAAGGTAAACCCCGGCTGATACAAGTGGCGCGGGCGCCCATCGATTATGGTGATATCTGCGCCGTTCAGCCGGTCATTCAACCGGTTGGCAAGCGCCATACCTGCAGCCCCTGCCCCAAGAATAACAATACGCGCAGATGTATTGATGCTTTGCGCTTTTGCTTTGCCTGAAGCTGCCACACTGGCCACGCCTCCGGCTGCCAGCATCCCCAAAAGGGCCCGACGATTAAGGTTCATTTTATGTTCAGACACGGCCTGTTCCCCGTTCTGTGATGGCCTGGCTGGCGGGGAACAGTTTAAGAATGACGGTTTCGTGATACTTTGATTCAGATCAATTCGGGGTTAACGCGCCTGATCTGCGGGGGGAATGGAATAGGTTAGCGAAGCCCGCGCCACAGGGCGCGCGTCCCCCTCTGAGTAAATCAGCACATCCCCGACAACCAGCGCCCGCCCCATTTTCAGGATACGTGCCGTGCCGATCAGATCCGTATTCGCCGCCGGTTTGCGCATGAAATCAATGGAACAATTTGTAGTCACGGCCAGCGCAACCTTACCAAGCCGCGCCAGGATCGCCGCATACATAGCGCAATCCGCAAGGGCAAACATAGACGGGCCGGACACCGTACCACCGGGGCGCAGATGACGTTCACCTACAACAAGACGCAGATCGGTTTCATCGCCTTCCAGACGTTCCACCCGGAAATCTTCAGCAACCTGAGGAAAGATCTGCCCCATCCAGGTTTCAAGTTCTTGAACATCCATTTGAAATGCCATGATTGCCTCCCCGCACGCTTTCGGTCAGAGTGACGCAAACCAGCAAAGGGAACAAGATGAGCGATCTGATTTTACGCAACGACACAACCGAAGGCGTGACGCGTCTTGTTATGAATTCAGACCGCAATCTGAACGCGTTATCTGATGCTATGTTGGCAGAACTGTCCAGGCAGCTTGACGAAATTTCCAATGATAACAAAGTCAAAGTCGTAATCCTTGCGGGTGCAGGGCGTGTTTTTTGTGCGGGCCATGATTTGAAAGAAATGACAGCAAAACGCACCGCAGCAGACGGTGGGCGCGCTGGGTTTCTTGATCTGTTCCAGCGCTGCAGTCAGGTTATGCAAAAGATTACCACCCTGCCTCAGCCCGTGATTGCCGAGGTGCATAACATTGCCACCGCCGCCGGCTGTCAGCTGGTCGCGACCTGTGATCTGGCCGTCTGTGCAGAAGGTACACGTTTTGGCGTCAATGGGGTCAATATTGGCCTATTCTGTTCAACACCGATGGTCGCATTGACGCGAAATATCCCACGAAAACAGGCGTTTGAGCTGCTAACCACCGGTGAATTTCTATCCGCAGATCAGGCCCTTTCCATGGGGCTGATCAACCGCGTGGTCGCCCAGGAAAACCTGGAACAGGAAACCATGGCGCTGGCACAAAAGATCGCGGCCAAACAATCAAGCGCTGTGAAAATTGGCAAAGAAGCCTTTTACAAACAGCTCGAGATGCCCCTGTCAGATGCCTATGATTACACGGGGCAAGTGATCACCGAAAACATGATGTTACAGGAAACCGAAGCTGCGATTGACGCCTTTATTCACCGCAAAAAGTGACATGCACATCCCATACACAATCTATGCATATCCTATGCATACATCATACATATCAAATTCTATCCCTGAGTACGTTCAGAGGGTGTGGGGGAAGATCTTCCCCCACATGTCACACGGGTCTGATCACAGCTTGTAGATGTCGCTGAACTTCTCTTCCAGATACTCCATCAACGGTGCCTCAGATGGTTCAAACCCACAGGCATGTGTGATGGTTTCACGCGGATCACGCAGGCCGCCATATTGATGCAGGTTCTCACGCAGCCAACTTGTCGCCGGGCTTGTATCGCCTTTCTCAAGACTTGTATCCAGATCCGGTAAATCTGCGCGCATGGCTTTGTTCAGATTGCCGGAATAGACCGTACCAAGGCTATAGGTCGGGAAATACCCAAACATCCCTACTGACCAATGCACATCCTGCATGCAGCCCTGGGAAGGTTTCGTTACCGCAAAACCAAAATCTGCCTCAAACCGGCTGTTCCAGGCCTCTGGTAGATCAGCAACTGACAATTCACCGGAAATCAATTTCTGTTCCAGGTCAAACCGCAGAAGGACATGTAGATTATACTGCAGCTCATCCGCTTCTGTGCGAATATAGCCGTCATTCACCCGGTTCACCGTGCCATAGAATTCATCGGCATTGTCGACGCCGATGTCGCCAAACATCTCACGCACCGCGCCATACATCCAGGTTGTGAACGCGCGCGAACGACCGATCTGATTTTCATAAATCCGGCTTTGGCTTTCGTGCACCCCCATGGAAATGCCACGCCCCAGCGGCGTCAGCAGGTGCTGGTCATCAATGCCCAGTTCATAGCAGGCGTGGCCCACTTCGTGGATGGTGGAATAGAAACAGTTGAACGGGTCATTTTCGACAGTGCGGGTGGTGATCCGTGCTTCCTGCCCCGATCCAAGTGAGAACGGATGCACAGCACGATCAATACGACCATGGTTGAAATCATAACCAAAGCGTTCTGCCAGAACATGGGCAAACTTCATCTGGTCATCTGCGGTGAATGTGCCGTTCAATTTTTTCGGCTGATGGGAAGACCCTTTGACCTTATCCAGCAAGGCCACAAGACGCGGACGCATCGCATCGAACATCGCGCCAAGGCTTTCAGCCGTTGCGCCGGTTTCATAATCCTGCACCAGCGCGTCATAGGCATTGCCCATGCCGTCTTCGCCCTGGGCCATGGCTTCGCCTTCTTCGCGGCGCAGTTGGATGATGCGTTCAAGGACCGGTGCAAAAGCTGCAAAATCTTCATTTTTGCGCGCTTCGGCCCAATCGGCCTGAGCAAGGCTGGTTTCACGTGCCAAAGTTTCGGCAAGATCCGCAGGAATTTTAGAATTGCGGGAAAATTTGCGTTTTATGAGACGCAGGTTCGCCGCCTGAATTTCGGTCAGGTTTTCAAGCGATGCTTTTTCAATCCAATCCCCCATGCGCGGATCGGTACGGCGGGCATGTAGCACCGCCTCCATCGCTTCTATTTCTTCCGCACGCTGCGCAGTTGCCCCGCGCGGCATAACGGTTTCCTGATCCCAGGCCAGACGCTGAGAGGTTTGGTTCAGGGCTTCGGTACGGCGCTGAAACGCCATCAGTTCGGAAAAGCTGCTCATCTTATTCTTTCTGTTGTATCAGTCGCGTACAGATTGTTCTTTTGGATGAAGGGCGGCAAAACGCGCCCGTAGGATCATAACCCAGAGCACAATCGCCCCAAGCTGATGCAATATCGCAAGGTGCAGAGGCGCTGCATTCATTACGGTGACGATCCCCAGCACGGCCTGCATTCCCATCATGGCCAGCACAACGGTAAACGCACCTTTGGTAAAACTATTGCCAGACGCGCGGGATTTGCGCCATGCGATGATCGCAAAGATCAGCAGCAGATAGCCCGCCAGGCGGTGAATAAACTGCGTGAGGGCCGCATTTTCAAAGAAATTCGTCCAGATCGGCACAAGCATGAACATGTCATCCGGAATGATCTGCCCGCCCATATAAGGCCAATCAATATAGCCGCGTCCCGCATCAATGCCCGCAACCAGAGCCCCAAGAAGGATCTGCAGGAAAGCAAAATGCATAAGGCCCGTGCCCATTGAGAAAAGCTTTTTATCTTTGCCACGACGCGCCTTCATCAGGGCAGCTTCGGACTGTGCCAGCCCCATCATATGCCAAGCGATCAGGCCGAGAATGATAAAGGCCAGACCCAGATGGATTGCCAAGCGGTAAGACGCCACATCCACAACGCGCCCGGTCAGGCCGGATGACACCATCCACCAGCCGATTGCGCCCTGCAAACCGCCAAGCGCACCAAGCACCAGCAGGCGTTGTGTCCAGCCGACAGGAATTTGTTTGCGGATCAGGAACCAGAAGAACCCAATCGCCCAGACCAGCCCGATAAAGCGTCCAAGGAACCGATGCCCCCATTCCCACCAATAGATAGACTTAAACCCATCCAGATCCATGGCATGATTTTGCAACTGAAATTCAGGGATCTGCTGGTATTTGGCGAATTCGGCCTGCCAGGCTGCGTCATTCATCGGTGGCAAGGCCCCTTTGACAAGGTTCCATTCCGTGATGGACAGCCCGCTGTCGGTCAGACGCGTCAGCCCGCCCACAAGGATCATGACCACGACCAAAGCAAACAAAATACCCAACCAAATACGGATCGCACCACGTGCACCACGGGATTTTGCATCGATCATTCCCGGTTGCGCGGCAGGCTGCGCGGGTTGATCACCGCTGACCTCTTCAAAAATGCTGCGTTTCTGGCTCATGGCTGGCTCCTGTAACTTATGGGGAACCTATGCCTGCAACCGCCGGGCTGCAAGATGCGAAACGCTTATCAGGCCAGAGTGGGTCGGTGCAGGTTGCGTTTAATCGCCACGGGTCTTCCAGCGTACCATCTGACGCATCACACCATGCAGTGTCTGCACATCTGCCCGTGTCAAAGGCATACGTGACCAGAAATTGCGCAGGTTCAGCTTCATACTGTCGGCCTTGGCTTCTGGAAAAAAGAAACCGGCTTCCTCGAGACGATCTTCATAATGTTCTGCAAGTTTTGCCACCTCATGTTGCGGGGCAAATTCGGTTTTGGCCATTTCCATGCTTTCAGCAGGCATGCCATGGCCCTCCTGCCCCCATTCATAGGCGGTCAGCAACACGCATTGCGCAAGGTTCAGAGAGGCAAAGTCAGGGTTCACCGGCACCGAGATAATCGCATTGGCGCGCGCCACATCTTCATTCTCAAGCCCGGCCCGTTCCGGACCAAACATCACGCCAACTTTCTTGCCTTCCGCAATCAATGCGCGGGCATGGGCCATAGCACGTTCAGGCGACATAATGGGTTTGGTCAAACCTCGGTGGCGGGCGGTTGTTGCAAAGACATAATCACAATCCGCAAGTGCTGCATCGGTGCTGTCAAACAGCTGCGCTTCTTCCAGCAGGCGCCCGGCCCCGGACGCCATGGCAACGGCTTTGGTGTTGGGCCAGCCATCCCGAGGGCTGGTGATACGCATGCGATCTAGGCCAAAGTTCCACATAGCACGTGCAGCCCCCCCAATATTTTCCCCCATTTGCGGGCGGATCAGGATGAAACTTGGTTGTGCGGATTTATCAGTCATATCAGGCCCCGGTAACATGCGCCCCTGATACTGCGCAGACGAGACAGGCGCAAGCCAGAGTGCCCCCGCATCAAACCTTGGACATATAGCCAAGTTGAATTTCAGCAAGGATGTGCCATCATACCGTTATATTGAAGTGGAGATTTTTATGACTGACACAAAGACAGACATGATTTCCTTTGTACGGCTGACTGAGATCTCGGAAGACACCATCTTACAGCAGATGAATGATCCGAGAGTATCCCAAGACATGCCCCTTCTGAAAACCCTGTGGGATATCAGTACCGTACGGTTATTTGTCAGAGCCAAAGAAGCCATGTGGAAGAAAGATGGTCTGGGCCATTGGGCGATCCTTCATAACGCGCAATATATTGGTTGGGGCGGCTTTCAGAAAGAAGGCCATGAATGGGATTTTGGCCTTGTTCTGACCCATTCCGGGTTTGGGCATGGGTTCAAGATCTGGCGTAAAGCGATGGAGTTTGCCAGGCATGACAAACGCATTCCCTATATCACCTTTCTTCTGCCGCCCTCTCGTAGAAACATCGGTGCCGTGACGCGCTGTGGTGCGGTTCAGACAGGTGAAATCACCTATGATGGCAGCCAGTTTCTGAAATTCAGGGTCGAAACCTAAGAATACCGCAACGGCCGGTCTTTGCCTTACGTCCGGAATGGCGTATAGGGGCGCAAAGATGCGGAAGGAAACGGCACATGGCCACGGATCAAAGCGAAAACATCACGCCACAGATTTATCTGGTGACGCCTGCAGAATTTGAACTTTCTGAATTTCCAGCCCGCCTTGCGCAGGTTCTGGATGCCCATGACATTGCCTGCGTGCGCATGGCAATGACCACCACCGACGAAAGCCGCCTGTCCCGCGCCGGGGATATTCTGCGGGAAACCTGTCATTCCCGTGACGTGGCCATCGTGATGGACAGCCATGTTTTGCTGGCGGAAAAGCTGGGGTTTGACGGGGTTCACCTGACAGATGGTGGCAAAGGCCTGCGTAAGCTGCGGGAAACCCATGGACCTGATTTCATTCTGGGTGCCCATTGTGGGGCCAGCAACCATGACGGCATGTCCGCAGGGGAAGCCGGTGCCGATTATGTTAGTTTTGGCCCGGTTGGGGACACGCTGACCGGGGATGGCACCAAAGCAGAAAAAGATCTGTTTAAATGGTGGTCCGAGATGATCGAAGTTCCGGTCGTTGCCGAAGGTGTTTTGGATGAAGATCTGATCAGAACCCTTTCCCCTTACACAGATTTTTTCGGTATCGGCGATGAAATCTGGCGTCAGGAAGATCCGGCTGAGGCATTGGGTAAACTTCTGGCTGCAATGCAGGCCTAACCCCTGTAGATGCGTAAATAGACAACCGGGTTTCAGCAAAGGACCCGGTTTTTTATTGCGTTACGGTTGAGATAAATCTTTTTTGTATACATTCGCATACCGTCTTTCTTTTTTCATCCCACCAGGGTAAAACGCCCTCAAATCCGATTCCAACTCAAAGAGGCCTCTCATGACCAAAATTAAGGTAGAGAATCCCGTCGTAGAACTCGACGGTGACGAAATGACCCGCATCATCTGGCAGTTCATCAAAGACAAACTGATCCTGCCATACCTTGATATTGATCTGAAATATTATGACCTTGGTATCGAAGCACGCGACGAAACCAACGACCAAATCACCGTGGATGCGGCGGAAGCGATCAAGAAATACGGCGTTGGCGTAAAATGTGCGACCATCACCCCGGATGAAGCCCGCGTTGAAGAATTCGGTCTGAAGAAAATGTGGCGTTCGCCAAACGGCACGATCCGCAACATCCTTGGTGGTGTTGTGTTCCGTCAGCCGATCATCTGTTCCAACGTGCCACGTCTGGTTCCAGGTTGGACACAGCCGATCGTTATCGGCCGTCACGCCTTTGGCGATCAGTATAAAGCGACTGATTTCCTTTTCCCTGGCAAGGGCAAGCTGACAATGAAATTCGTCGGCGAAGATGGCACCACCATTGAAAAAGACGTTTATGACGCCCCTGCTGCCGGTGTTGCGATGGGCATGTATAACCTGGATCAGTCCATCATCGATTTCGCACGCGCGTCTATGAACTATGGTCTGAAACTGGGCTGGCCTGTGTATCTGTCCACCAAGAACACCATCCTGAAAGCCTATGACGGCCGTTTCATGGATCTGTTCCAAAAGGTGTACGAAGAAGAATTCGAAGCTGAGTTTAAAAAAGCCGGCATCACCTATGAACACCGCCTGATTGACGACATGGTGGCATGCGCGATGAAATGGAACGGTGGTTTTGTTTGGGCTTGTAAGAACTATGACGGCGACGTTCAGTCCGACACAGTTGCGCAGGGCTTTGGTTCACTTGGTCTGATGACCTCACAACTGATGACCCCAGACGGAAAAATCGTGGAAGCCGAAGCGGCGCACGGTACAGTGACCCGTCACTACCGTCAGCACCAGGCCGGTAAAGAAACCTCCACCAACTCTATCGCGTCTATCTTTGCATGGACGGGTGGTCTGAAGCACCGCGCGAAACTGGATGAAAACAGCCAGCTGATGAACTTTGCGGAAACACTGGAAAAAGTCATCGTGGACACTGTTGAATCCGGCGACATGACCAAAGACCTGGCGCTCCTGGTTGGTCCAGATCAGAAATGGCTGACCACTATGGGCTTCCTTGAAAAGGTAAATGAGAACCTTTCTAAGGCATTGGCAGGCTAACCCCCGCCCCTTGTCTTAATCTGAAAGGCGATGCGCAACAGCGTGTCGCCTTTTTCTTTGCCTGCAAACCCTGGGAATTGATCCTGTTTTCTATTGATTTAAATGCAAAACAACCCAAGGGAGATTTGCGGTCTATGTGCCACACAAGGTGGCAGATGCATTGCGGGTGCTTGCAGGCCAGATTGATTGGCATTTCAACAACTGTCTCGATCTTCAGGGATTTGTCCCACATCAAAGCGATGAAGACGAAAATCTTATTCCGCCTTGGGTGTCGGGATAGATCTGGTTATTGGCGCACGCCCGAAACGCCGCATGACTTCGCAGAACAGGCCGGGGTCCGGTATGTTTTGAAGCCCATCTGAAAAACAAAACGGGCCGCATCCATAAGATATGGCCCGTTTTTAGTTGTATTGCGCTTCTGTTTTGAAAGCCAAATCAGATCAGGATGACGCTTTTTCTTCCAGCTCCATCCATTCTTCTTCCGCCGCAGTCAGGGCGTCCTGGCGTTCTGTCATGGCCTCAGTGGCTTTCTTGAACTTTAGGGGTTCTTTTGTGAAAAGCTCGGGATCAGACATGAATTGCGTTAATTTGGCGATCTCGGCCTCCAGGCGTTCGATTTCCGCAGGCAGTGCTTCAAGGCGGTGCTGTTCGGTGTATGACAGTTTTTTCTGCACAGGTTTTGGCGCGGCTGGTTCTGCCTTGGGTTTATCCGTTTTTACCTTTGGCTTTGCAGCTTTAACTTCAGCGATAGCTTCGCTGCGCTGCGCCTGATAATCAGACCAACCGCCGGCATAAATCACAGCTTTCCCATCACCTTCCATAACAATGGTTGTTGCCGCGACCCGATCCAGAAAATCCCGGTCGTGGGAAACCAAGATCACCGTGCCGTCATAATTGTCCAGAAGGTCCTGCAAAAGATCGAGCGTTTCAACATCCAGATCGTTGGTCGGTTCATCCATCACCAACAGGTTCGACGGACGCGCCATCAGACGGGCCAGCAAAAGACGCGCCTTTTCACCGCCGGATAAGGAACGGACCGGCGCACGGGCCTGACGTTCATCAAAGAGAAAATCCTTAAGATACCCGACAACATGACGCGGCGCGCCACGCACCATCACCTGATCTGATCGCCCGGACACACCCAACGTTGGATCCAGTGACAGGTTATCCCAAAGGCTTTTGTCGCCATCCAAGCCTTCGCGGCTTTGATCGAAAAACGCCATTTCCAAGCCGGTGCCCTGGCTGACTGTGCCGCTGTCTGGCTGCATTTCACCGATCAGCATCTTCAATAGCGTGGTTTTGCCCGCGCCATTGGGGCCAACCAGCGCCACACGATCCCCACGATTGATGCGCAGATCAAAGGGTTTCAGAATGGTTTTGTCGCCAAAAGATTTGGCAATTTCGCTGGCCTCGATCACCTTGCGGCCTGATTTTTGCCCACTGTCGAGTTCCATCGCGGCCACGCCTTGACGGCGGATCTGGCCGGACCGTTCTGCACGCAGTTCCTGCAAGGCACGCACCCGGCCTTGGTTGCGTTTGCGGCGCGCGGAGATGCCTTCCACAGCCCAGCGGGCTTCGGATTTAATTTTGCGATCCAGCTTGTGGCGCGCGATATCCTCTTCTTCCCAGGTTTTGTCGCGCCAGGCTTCGAAATGGGAAAAGCTTTTCTCCATGCGACGCGTCATTCCCCTGTCAACCCAAAGGGTTCCACGGGAAAGTTCACGTAAAAATGCACGGTCATGGCTGATTAAAACAAATCCGCTCTGCGTTTCTTTCAGCTGATTTTCAAGCCAAGTAATGGCTTCGATATCCAGGTGGTTTGTGGGTTCATCCAACAGCATCAATTCCGGCGCTTCGCCTAAGAGTTTTGCCAGTGCTGCGCGGCGACGTTCCCCGCCAGAGGCCGTGGATACAGGCGTATCCGGATTGAATTTCAGCCCTTCCGCGGCCATTTCTACGCGCCAAGCTTCTGACGGTTCCAGATCAGACAAAGCGAATTCGCCCAGGGTTTCAAAACCAGATAGATCCGGATCCTGTTCCATATATCCGACGGAAACGCCAGGCGACACAACCCGCAGACCTTTGTCCGGTTCAACCATACCGGCCATCATTTTCATCAGGGTCGATTTGCCCGACCCATTGCGCCCGACAAGCGCCAAACGGTCCCCAGGCTGAACGATCAGATCGAGATTGTCAAAAATGGGATCTCCGCCAAATGTAAGCGAAATTCCGGTGAGCTGAAGAAGAGGTGTACGTGCCATAACATGCAGCTAGCGCGCCACCTGTCAAAGGTCAACGTATCAACGGGCCCCCATGCGCAAAAGACGTGCCCGTGCCGGGGGAATTGCGCTGATTTCCAGTCCGGTGAAGACATGCAAAGTGTTCAGGTCACGATCGACAACGGCGTGATCCGATACCCAGCCCCCCATCACCAGATAGCTGCGCAACAGCGGCGGCATGGTTTTCATCGCACGTTTCGCATCAGGCTTACGTTTCAGGCGCTGCGCGAAACGAAAGTTTTCGGGTGTTTTGATGTGTGGCAGAAACCGGTTTGGTGCAAGATGCCGATCCCGCAAAAGGGCGAATGTATCGTAATATTCTTCCGCTTCTGTGCCCTGAAAGGACGAACAGCCAAACAGCATTTCCACCCCGTTTTCATCCACATATCGCGTCATCGCCCCCCAGGCGACACGCAGGATATCGGGATCGGTATAATCAGGATGAATGCAGAAACGGCCCATCTCTGCCATCACGCCACCAAACCCAGAAAGTCGTTCTAAATCATAATACTGTGAAGAATAGCTTTTGTTGATTTGCGCGCCGGATTTCAAGGACAACAGGCGAAAGCAACAAACAGGAACACCTGTTTTGATCTCTTCTATTAGGATATGATGGCACTGTTCATCAAACGCATCCAGATCAGGGGCAGCCCCGCTGCGAAAGCGGCCCTGACGCAAGCTTTGCACGGCTGCAATGTCATCTTCAGAACGCGCCGCACGTGCGGCGTATCGGCCTTTACGCAAGCTGATCATTCCGTCTCCCTGATCATTCACTGACATGCTATACTACAGATGTGACAGAAACCTGACGGAAAAATAATCACGCATCATTTTCCGCAAACAAAAGCCCCGGACAATCGCCAGGGCTTTCAAACAATGCAAGTGTGACGCCTTAGTTGTCCCCGAGGAACTGATCTGCAGCGAAGTTACCGAAGTTACCAAACAGCTGTTTCAGGAAGGAAACACCTTTGATGTTGGAATCAGTGATGCGCCGGGACAGAACAATCACCTGCCCGTCATCCAGACCGAAACGTTCGATATTTGAAACAACCCCATCACTGTCAAAGCTGACAGCTACGACTTCGCGTTCAATTTCGACAGGGGCCTTCCAGGCGAATTGCCGCCAGCGGCTTTCCACATAATACCAGCCACTGTTGGCCAAAATACCCGCCGAAGTCGGACGTCCGATCACAGACGCAACCGTTTCCTGTGTATCCACACCAACAAGAACCTGTTCAAGATCCCCTTCAATCGGTGTATAACCATGGTTTCGGTACTGGGCGCTGCATCCCGCAAGTGAAGCCGCAAAAGCCAGCGCTACAATGGGTTTAATCAATGTCTTAAGCCCTGCCATCTTCTGTATCCCGCTGTTATTCACCCGATTGGGCATATTTTCTTTATAAAACACCGGATATAGATGCCTGCGCACACCGGCTGCCCCTTGCATAAGCGCAAATTGCCTTTTATCCGACTTACCGAATGACGCGGCCCACTGCAAGCTTTGCCCGTCGCACCAAGCAAGGATAAGCGGATGACCGACAGCATTGATCAGCCAGTTTTCAGCCAGCGTTACGAAACCCGGTCCCTGAAAAGCAGCCGCGACACGGAATTTGACCTGCGCCCTGACGCCCAGGCCTGCGAAGCCATTGCCGAAGCCCTTGGCCTGCTAAAGCTAACGAAACTGCGGTTTTCCGGGAAAATCAGCGCATCGGGCAAACGCGACTGGAAAGTAACCGGACGTTTTGGTGCAACCGTTGAACAGGCCTGTATTTCCACGCTGGCCCCTGTGCGCAGCCGGATTGACGAGAACGTGACACGCAAATTCATCGCGGAGCTGCCCGAATATGAAGAAGGCAGTGAAATTGAAATGGAATCAGATGAAAACGCAGATCCGCTGTCTGACGCCATTGATGTCGGTGAAATCTTAACCGAAGCCCTGACGCTTGCCCTGCCCCTGTATCCCCGGGCTGAAGGAAATGAAGATGCCCCAGCGGCCGCACAGGCAGCCCCAAAAGGCGTTACACCACTGACAGATGCGGATATGAACCCGTTTTCTGCGCTTGAAGGGCTTAAAAACAAGCTTGAGAGCAAACAATCCGACACAGAATGAAGCAGGAATTGCGCAATCTGTGAAAAAAGCCGCTGAATTGCAGATGTTTTCTGTCTATAAGGGGTTGCGCTGCGGGGAAATCTCTCTATGTTCCCGGCTTCATTTCAGGGTTTCCTTCACGGAAAATTCGTGTAGAAGCCACATCTGAAATACCAGTTAAAACAGGGGCCTTCTGAACACGCCCCCCCAATCTGAGGTTGTGACATGGCTGTCCCAAAAAGTAAGATCACCCGTTCACGCCGGGGCCAACGCCGCTCCCATGATGCGCTTGTCGCAGGTAACCCGGCTGAATGCCCGAACTGTGGTGAGCTGAAACGCCCGCACCACGTTTGTGCGTCATGTGGCCAGTACGACGACCGTGAAGTCGTTGCACAAGCTGACGAAGTTGATCTTGACGGCGAAGACGCTGCATAAGATCTGAGATTGCGGGCGCGCTTTGTGTTGACAGGCGCGCCCTTTTCTCGTCCTCTGCCTACTGGAGCCCAGCAACCCCCGGAGCCTGTCTATGACGACCGTGACGTCCTCTCAGAAAACAGCAGATGAAACACCCGGAATTGTTGCTTCTGGTTCTCAGCGCATTGTTATTTCGGTCGACGCCATGGGCGGCGATTTGGGCCCTGCAGCGGTTGTTGCCGGTGTTGCCCTATCCGCAGAAAAGAATCCCAATATCGGTTTCATTCTGCATGGTGATGAACCTACCCTACAAAAATTACTGAAGAAACGACACAATCTGACTGATGTCGTGGAAATCCGTCACGCCGATGAAATCGTGACCATGGATGCCAAGCCCAGTCATGTGATGCGCAACGGCAAAAAGACCTCGATGTGGTCCACCGTAGATGCTGTTCGTAATGGCGAAGCCAGCGTTGCGGTATCTTGTGGCAACACCGGTGCGCTTATGGCCCTGTCTATGATCCGGCTGCGCAAGTTGCCCGGTGTCAATCGCCCAGCGATCGCCTGTCTCTGGCCTTCGAACAACCCCGGTGGTTTTAATGTGATGCTGGATGTGGGCGCAGATATCCGCGCCGATGAACAGGATCTTTTGCAATACGCCCTGATGGGGGCCTCTTATGCACGCAATGGTCTGGGCCTGAAACACCCGCGTATTGGCCTGTTGAATGTGGGCACCGAAGAACACAAAGGCCGCGCCGAGCTGAAAGACGCCCATGATCTGATCTCAGCCGCGGCGGACCAGGCCATGTTTGAATACGTTGGTTTTGTAGAAGGCGGCGATATTCCTTCGGATCGTGTGGATGTCATCGTAACCGATGGGTTTACCGGAAACATTGCGCTGAAAACAGGTGAAGGCACTGCGTCTTTCATCAGCAGTTCACTGAAAAATGCCTTTAAGCATTCGCTTTTGTCACGGCTTGGCGCCCTGTTTGCACTGACATCCCTGAAACGGCTGACCAAGCGCATTGATCCACGTCGAGTGAATGGTGGCGTATTCCTGGGACTGAACGGAACAGTGGTGAAATCCCATGGATCCGCTGATTCAACAGGTGTTTCTGCCGCTATTAAGCTGGCCTTTACCTTGGGTGAGTCAGGCTTTTCTGAAAAACTGGCGGCGCGGGTTGCAACTGCAGCACAGTCACGCCAGAATGAAACACCTGCTGAAGCAACACCTAACAAAGATTCTGCGGCAGACGTAACCACAACAAAAAACGGTACATCCGAATGACAACAAGAGCCGTGGTCCGGGGCGTCGGGCATTACCTGCCAAAACGCGTCGTCGAAAATGCTGAATTTGAAGCAAGTCTGGACACCTCTGACGAATGGATCCGGTCCCGTTCCGGGATTGAACGCCGTCATTTTGCAGCCGAAGGCGAAACCACATCCCAACTGGCAACCATTGCAGCGCGCCATGCCCTGACAGATGCAGGCCTGAAAGCGGATGATATCGACGCGATTGTCGTTGCCACATCCACCCCTGATCTGACCTTCCCATCTGTTGCCACTATGGTTCAAAACGAACTGAACATGCAGCAAGGGTTCGCTTTTGATGTGCAGGCCGTCTGTGCCGGTTTCGTTTATGCTTTGACCAATGCCAACGCCTTGATCGTGTCCGGTCAGGCAGAACGTGTACTGGTTATTGGCGCGGAAACATTTTCACGCATTATGGATTGGACGGATCGTTCAACATGCGTGCTGTTTGGCGACGGTGCCGGTGCGCTTGTTCTGGAAGCACAGGACAGCAATGGCACATCGGGTGATCGAGGCATTCTGGCGTGTGATCTGAATTCAGACGGGCGTTTCCGCCAGATGTTGTATGTGGATGGTGGTGTATCTTCGACCGGGACATCCGGAAAACTGCGCATGCAGGGCAATCCCCTATTCCGGCAAGCTGTCGAGAAGCTAACGTCAACTGCGCATAAAGCCCTTGAGAAAGCCGGCGTGACCGAAGCCGATGTCGACTGGATTGTACCGCATCAGGCAAATATCCGTATCATTCAGGGCACCGCCAAAAAGATGGGCCTGCCCATGGATAAGGTCGTTGTTACGGTTCAGGATCACGGAAATACGTCTGCTGCATCGATTCCCTTAGCGCTCTCTGTTGGTCGTGACAAAGGTCAGATTAAGCAAGGCGACCTTCTGATTACCGAAGCAATCGGTGGCGGGCTGGCTTGGGGATCAGTCGCCTTAAGGTGGTAAAATGCCTTTCTTTCCACCCTTTGCGTAAATTTAGATCTCTAATCGTACCAAACTGACACAGAATTCCCCATAATGGTTTTTCAGCCTCTGTTGACTTTGAATTTTAGGCCGAACTAGAATGCGACAGAGAGAATAAGGTCACAAGGAAAAATCATGAGCACCAACACTTTGACACGTATGGATTTGAACGAAGCGGTATTTCGCGAAGTTGGTCTGTCACGTAATGAATCTGCAGATCTGGTCGAAACTGTGCTACAGAAGATCTCTGACGCTTTGGTTGAAGGTGAAAGCGTAAAAGTTTCATCTTTCGGCACTTTTTCAATTCGTGACAAATCTGCACGTATTGGTCGCAACCCAAAAACCGGCGAAGAAGTTCCAATTCTTCCACGTCGTGTCATGACTTTCCGCCCATCACACCTGATGAAAGACCGTGTGGAACAGGGCAACAAAGCCTGAAACGGATAAATGAATAATGGCTAAATCGCCCGGTGCTTTCCGCACAATCAGAGAGGTCGCAGAATGGCTGGAAACCCCGGCGCATGTTCTGAGATTCTGGGAAAGTAAATTCCGGCAGATTTCCCCTGTTAAACGTGCCGGTGGCCGCCGTTATTATCGCCCGGCAGATATGCTGTTGCTTGGTGGGATTAAAAAACTTTTGCATGAAGATGACCTGTCGATCAAAGAAGTCATCCGGAAGTTGCGAACAGATGGAATAAAATCTGTTCAGGCCCTGTCTCGTCCTCTTGAGGGTGAGACAGCCACCACCGCAGACAAGCCAGATATGGTTCCTGAAGAAAAAGCAACGGATACACCCGTTATTGCACCGACAGACCAAACGCCCCCTCTCTCACTTGGGGAACCCGTTATTCTGTCAGATACGCCTGAGCCGGCATTGACGCCCTCTGCTGATGTGCCATTGGCCGCGGATGAGCCAACGCCTTTACCGGCTGAAACACAACCGACAGCCCAGCCAGAAACAATCGTCAGCGCTGAAGAACCGATGACCACGCCACTTGACCTTGAGTTGCCAGCCGCAATCCCACCTGCGGAGGACGCTGCCCCCGTCGTTCCCAAACCTTCCATTCAGACACTGCCCGAAGATCCGGTTGCAGCGACACCGGATCTGTTTGCCGCATTGGATACCCCGGCCCAGGACATCCCGGAAACGACGCCTGAAGAAACATCCCAAAGCGTCGATGATGTGCCCGCGCACATAGAGGTTGAAGAACAGCCTGTTGCGGAGGTCAGCACTGAAGACACGGAAGCGCCCATCACGGATCTGCCTCAAACGGGCCCTGCTGACGAAACCCATGATGCAGCTCCTCTTGATGTATTGCCACAAGAGAGCGTCGCAGAGCTGGGTGAAACTGTTGAAATCATCGCGGAAGCGCAAACTGAGGCGGATCCGATTGAGATCGCACCTGAAACGGCACCCGCTGTTGATGCCCCAACTGTTACGCCTGTCGAAGTGCCTGTAGATCCCCTCTCTGAAGATATCATGTTGGCGAAATCCCCGGTGCTATCTATCCTGCTGGAAACATCCATGACCGATCTGATCGCGGCTCAACCGGCCCTTGAAGTTGCCACCCGTCGCCTAGAAGCTTTGCGGTCACGTATGATTGCCCGTTAATCGCGGAAACTTGTAAATTCGATCTTGCCCCTGTCATCAAAACCGCTATGAAAGGGCCAGTTCGGGCTATGGCGCAGCCTGGTAGCGCGTCCGTCTGGGGGACGGAAGGTCGCAGGTTCGAGTCCTGCTAGCCCGACCACCGAACAGAACCGCCCGCACCCTTGTGGTGACGGGCGGTTTGTTTATTCTGCATCTGATTCCGCCCGCATCAAGCGCCGGGCGGTGTCACATCTCAGGCTTTGCGCAACAGCGCAGTTTCAGAAAGGAATCGCCCATGGCTGCCCTCTCCCAGACTTCTGACGCGACAGGCGGCGGCATCGGCGTTTTGCCCGACAGCGAGATCAGCCAGATGATTGCAACCGGGCAAATTCGCAGCGATACCGATTTTGTTGACGGTCAGATTCAACCTGCCTCTCTGGATCTGCGTCTTGGTTTACGGGCCTGGCGTGTCCGCGCGTCCTTCTTGGCTGGTGCGGGAAATCGTGTGTCTGATCGCCTCGGCGAATTTGAGATGCATGAAATCACCCTTACCCCTGGCGTGGTTCTGGAAAAAGGCTGCGTCTATGTGGTGGAACTGATGGAGGGCCTGACCCTTCCGGATGATATTCAGGCCGTGACCAACGCAAAATCTTCAACCGGGCGACTGGATCTTCTGACACGGGTTGTTACGGACAGCGGTGAAGAATTTGATCGCATTCCCGCCGGCTATAACGGCCCCCTTTATGCAGAGATCTGTCCGCGCAGCTTTTCAGTTCTGGTAAGGCCCGGCATGCGACTGAACCAAATTCGGTTTCGGCGCGGTCAATCTATTCTGACGGATGCGGATCTGGACGCCTTGCACAAACAGGATCGTCTTGTTTCAGGCAATGCGCTGATCAGTGATGGGCTTGGCTTTTCTGTGGATCTAAAACCAGAAACCGGCAACCTTGTTGGCTTTCGGGCAAAACCGCATTCCGGCGTGATTGATTTGGACAACATCGCCCATTATGACCCGGCAGATTACTGGGAACCCATCCACACATCCGAGGGGCGGATCATTCTGGATCCTGGTGCCTTCTACATCCTTGTCAGCCGCGAAGCCGTGACCATTCCGCCAAACTGTGCCGCGGAAATGGCGCCTTATCTTGCCATGGTTGGTGAATTTCGCGTGCATTACGCGGGCTTTTTTGACCCGGGCTTTGGCCATGACAATGCAGGCGGTGCCGGATCGCGCGGCGTGCTGGAAGTGCGCTGTCACGAGGCCCCATTTGTGCTGGAACATGGGCAGGTTGTTGGCCGCTTGGTTTATGAGAAAATGGCATCTACCCCGGATCAGCTTTACGGTGCTGGCATTGCGTCAAACTATCAGGGGCAAGGTCTGAAACTTTCGAAACATTTCAAACCACTGGCTTAATATCCTCAGGTGAAACAGACTGTAGACAGTCCGTCACGCCTGCCTGAACCGGACGTTCCTGATGCGTGGTCAGCACCACATGGCTGCTGGTCGCGCGCACCTCGTTCAACGCATAAAGACGGGCCAGGAAACCTTCCAGTGCATTGGAACTTGCGACACGCACTTTCAACACAACGCTGATATCGCCCGTGACCGTGTGCACTTCCTCCACTTCAGGCAGCGCAGATATTTCCATCATCCCTGCCGTAATCCCCCAACCGGCCGTTGTCACATGCACAAAGGCCAGCAGAGGCTTGCCAATCCCCGGCCCGTCCAGCGCCACCTGAGTTGCTTTGATCAATCCGTTCGCGCGCAGACGTTTCACCCGTTCGTGCACCGCAGCCGCTGACAGGCCAATTTCCTCTGACAGGCTGGCAAAGCTTCGCCCTGCATTTTCCACCAGTGCGGCAGATATTTTTCGGTCAATACTATCAAACCGCCGTGCTGTTCCCTGGATCTGCTGAAGATTATCTGTTTTTTCAGTCATCGCGCCAATTCTCTCTTTCTCCGAACTTCATTCAATGATTAGTCCATATTACCATACAATATTCAGTAACAAATTGGGTGTGACATGCAACGATCCGCGATCTTTCTTCTGACTTTGACAGTCGGAATCGTAGGTTCCAATTCTCTGGTTCTGTCGCCGGTCGCTGCTGCAGTTGCCTCAGGCCTTGGCCTGAATGAAGCGGCAGATGTGTTATCTGCAATGGCACTATATGGTCTGGCTGTTGCGCTGTCGGCCGTTGTTCTGGCCCCATTGGTCGACCGGTTTGGCGCAGATAAAGCCTTGAAAGTCGCGCTTTTGGTCATGACTGCTGCACTTGGGGTCACGGGTATCGCCCCCAGTTTGAACATACTGATCGCAGCACAGGTCATTGCGGGCTTTGCTGCGGGTGTCGCCCTGCCCGCCACCTATGCCCTTGCGGCGCATCTTGCCCCCGCCGGCAAGGAATCGCAGGTCATCGGCCGGGTTTTAACAGGCTGGACTTTGTCCATGGCCGGAGGTGTCACCCTTTCGGCGTGGATTACCGATCTTGCCGGATGGCGTATGGTATATTTTCTACTGACGGCTGGTCTTGCCTGTACAACATTTGGCGTCACCCGTCTGCGCCTTGAAAGCCAACCGACCAGTGGGCGTGTGACATCGCCGTTGCGGGCCTTGAAACTGCCTGAAGTGCTTCCTGGATTGTTTGCTGTTCTGATGCTGGGGGGCGGGTTTTACGGGATCTACAACTATCTTGGCGCCCATCTGGAACGCAATCTTGGCCTGCAGGTCAGTGATGCCGCCTTGCTGACCCTCTCCTATGGTTTGGGTTTTGGGCTGTCTATGTTCCTTGATCCATGGCTGGACAAAGTCGGCCCACGACGCGGCCTGATCGTGGTTTTCACATGCCTGTCAGTGTTTTACGCAATATTCAGTGGCTTTGCTGATATCTACACAGGTCTGATGATTGGCGTGTTCTTCTGGGGTTTATTTCAGCACGCCGGCCTGACATTGACGGTTGGACGCCTGACAGCCATTGCACCGGATCAACGCGGCGCAATCCTTGGGTTGAACTCTGCGGTAATGTACCTCAGCGTCTTTGCCGCGACACTTGTATTTCGCCCAGGCTTTGAAGTTGCAGGGCTTACCGGCTGCATGTGGATTTCGGCTGTGCTGGCCCTTCTTGGCGCGGCGGAAGCAACGATTGCCCGCCTGCGCCAACGCAGAGAACCTATCCCCGCCTGAGCCGTATCAGAAGCGCATCATACGCATAAGGCGCTGCAGCATCCGGGCCGATTGCTGCATGTTACGGCCACTTGGGGCAGGTTTTTGTGCCCCGTTTTCATCTGTCTGAGATTTGTTCGACCGCATACGCCCGAACTGAGAAATCAATTGCGGCCCAAACCGCAACAACATTCTGAATAACATGTTTACATTCATAACCGGCTCCTTCCAGCGCAGCATAGCTTACATCGGAATTTTAAAAAAGTTCAGTCTGTTCGTCATCTTCATCGATCACTTCGCTGTCATCACCGATCGGACCAGGCATTAACCCAGGCGACGGGCGATTGTCCAGCAGACCCGCAGCACGCAATTCTTTCAGCCCCGGCAGATCCCGCGCGCCTTCTAGACCAAAATGATCAAGAAATTCCTGCGTCACCACAAAGGTAACCGGCCGCCCGGGTGTCATCCGGCGTCGGCCGATGCGGATCCATTCCATTTCAAGCAGTTGATCAATCGTCCCACGCGATACGGAAACACCACGGATTTCTTCAATCTCAGCCCGGGTGGTGGGTTGATGATACGCAATAATCGCCAAAGTTTCGACCGCAGCACGTGACAGTTTACGGGTTTCAACGATTTCCTTATGCATAAGAAATGCCAGATCCGGCGCGGTGCGGATCGCCCAGGCATCCCCTGCTTTGACCACACGAACGCCCCGCCCTTCATAGCGTTTGCGCAGATACGCAATTGCTTCGGCGGCATCACAGCCATGGGGCATGCGTGCCTCCATTTCTTTCAGAGACAGTGGTTCCGCAGAGGCGAACAACATCGCTTCGACCATACGTTCCTGTTCGGCAACCGGGGGCGCTTCAAACAGAGTTTTCTCTTTTTTACCAGTATGTTCTGGATGATCTACAATCTGTTCTTCAATCTCGCTCATCGGATCTCTTTCTGATCTGAATGGGCGAAAACATGTCACCCTGTCGCAATTCAATCTTACCTTCTTTCACCAGCTCCAGCGTTGCGGCAAACGTCGCGGCCGTGGCTGAACGCAATTTTTCCGGGTCCTCGGACCAGCCGCCCGGAAGATATGACACAAGTTCAGTCCAATCGCCGGTATAGCCAATCAACCCACGCAAACGTTCAAGCGCCTGTTCCATGGTGAAAACCGCATCACGGTCCATCACAAAGGGCCGAAAATCATCCCGGGTCCGCAGGCGGGCATATCCCTGCATCAGATCCAGAAGCGTCGCAGAATAGGCAACTTTGCGCACCCGTTCGACGGTTTCCACATTCCCCCGAACAAAAAAGTCGCGCCCTTTTTGATCACGCGCCATAAGACGTGCTGCTGCGGTGCGCATCGCTTCAAGGCGTTCCAGCTGAAAGGCAAGATGCGCTGCAAGTTCTTCACCGGATGGGCCTTCTTCGCCAGGGTCCGGGGGCAACAGCAAGCGTGATTTCAAAAACGCAAGCCAGGCCGCCATCACCAGGTAATCCGCGGCCAATTCGATCCGCAATTCTTTGGCCGTCTCGATAAATGCCAGATACTGATGGGCCAGTTCCAATACTGAAATCCGGCGTAGGTCCACTTTCTGCGTGCGTGACAATGTCAACAAAAGATCAAGCGGGCCTTCAAAACCTTCGACGTCTACAATCAACGCTTCCGCCGCAAGGCGGCGCGCGACACGTTCTGATGACGCCTGATCAAAAAGGGTCGCGGGTTCCTTCGCCATTAAGCAAACCTGAACAGTAAAAGTTAAAGAAGTGTTTTAAGCTCATCCATTGATGCTGAAATGTCAACGGCTGCCCCTTGCGAACGCAGAGCCATCGCTTGTTCTGCACGCTTATACGCCGCATCCCCCATAACACCTGCAACGCTGGCAATCTGTTGCATTTCCGGGCCATCCCCATTGCAATGCAGGATCACATCACAGCCCGCCGCAAGCGAGGCCGCAGAACGTTCACCAACGTCGCCTGATAGGGCGTTCATAGAAATATCGTCGGTCATCAGCAGGCCGGAAAAGCCAATATCATTGCGGATCAGATTGATCATCTCGCGCGATGTGGTCGCTGGTCCCTTTTGGTTCAGGGCCTCGTAAACGATATGGGCACTCATCCCTAGGGGAAGATCATTCAATGCCGTAAACGCAGCAAAATCATTGCTGCGCAATGCGGTGTCAGATGCGGAAACATTTGGCAGTTTATGATGACTGTCCAGCGTCGCACGGCCATGTCCAGGCATGTGTTTCATGACGGGCAAAGCCCCGGCATCAAGATGGGCTTGGGAAACGGAACGCGAGATTTTCACAACAGTTTCAAGATCTTCACCGTAACATCGGTTCAAAAGCACAGGGTGTGTATCCGCATGCGCAATATCAGCACAGGGCGCGCAATTCACATCAATGCCAACCGACAACAGTTCTGCAGCAATCACCTGGTATCTCAGATACATGGAACGTGCGGCCGCCTCGAGACCATGGTTTTGCGTGACCCGTCGCACCTGATCCAAAGGTGGCATCCAGCTGGACCAGTGCGGTTCCCCCATCCGTTCGACACGGCCACCTTCCTGATCAATCAAGATCATCGCATCACAACCGACGGCTTCACGCAGCTCAGATGTCAGACGACGGATCTGGTCAGGGTTTTCAAGATTACGGGAAAACAGAATAAAACCCAGCGGTGCTGAATCACGGAAAAAGGACGCCTCTGATTTGTTCAGAACCGCCCCTTCACATCCGAAAAAATACGCACCTGTCTTCACAGAAAGCGCCATCAGCGCACCACAACTGGGATGCAGACAGATGAACGGCTGATCAGCTCGGAACAGAACTGTCGTGCATCAGACATGGAAGAAAATCCAGTTGCCCGCAGGCGATAGAATTCACGTCCACCACGGCTGGATCCCTGTACAATTCGTTGTTTTCCTTCAAAGAAGGCGCTGTGGGTTGCGGCAAGCCGATCCCATTCAGCCCGGGCCACATCCGCATTGTCAAACGCCCCAAGCTGAACCAAGTTTGTACCAACGGTCAAAGTAGAAGGATCCACATCTACGCTGCTTGCAGCGGCAACCCGTGTGGCAACCGCAGCCTCGGCTGCAGCTTGCTGAACCGGTTGACGGTTGTAGGATGACAGATCCAATGCGGGGCGCAACACAGGCACTTTTGAAACGGATACACCCGGCACAGTGGCGGGAATGCGGCCTTCAACCGGTGCCGCCTGCCCGTCTGCCCCATTGACCTGAGCCACGGCAGAAGCAACCGCCAGTTGGATGTTATCATTCAAAGAATTTGCAGGCGTCTCAGCCGGGGCGGTAATACGCGCAACGGCCGGAACGATCTGTGAAACAGGTTGGTCATTTTCCAGCAAATCGATCGCAGGCGGTGCTAGGATCAAACGATCTGCCGCAGCGGTTGCTTCCCCATTTGCCTGAACTTCATTCACCGCAAGTCCCTGATGTTCAGCCTGACGTCCCCCCGGATTGTCCGGTTGTGTCCGGTGCGGACCATCCATCGCCTGCACCACAGGAATGCCGTTCACATCGCGCATCGCGATCTTGTAGCCCCAGACACCCACACCAATAACCATCGCCAAAGACAGTGCCGCGCCAAGGTAATAAACCGGCGAAGGCGCAACTGAATTTGCATGACTGGACGGGGGCAGACCCGCAGGCGGATATCCGGCCGCGGCATGGGGAGCCGGTCCGCGACCAACTGAGGCATGCGCCTGATGTTCCCCATAATAGGCCGCTTCCGGAGCATTTTCATAATAGACAGGTGCGGCCTGTTGATAGGCCTGATCTGTTTCATACTGGCCCTGCGCATAAGGATCTTGCGCCTGACGCTGCGCAGACACCACACGACGCGGCACAACTTTACGGCGCACGCCCTGATGGCCAGGATGATGTTGGAATGTACCTGCGGATTCCGGGTGCTCGTATCCCGCCATTGTCTTGCCTTTCTGTCCGCTTTTCGTCCCCGGTGTTGTCCCAGGTTAAACGAATACGGTATCTCTGCCTCAATTCTTCCGGCAGACAGCACAGCAAGACCTCATTGACGGGTCCGTATTAGCGCATTTCGTCGACCGGTTTGACGCCAAGAATACCAAGACCAGCAGAAATAACAACGGAAACTGCACGCGCCAGAGCGATTTTAGACTGCGACAGCGAAATGTTGCCTTCCTGCAAGGCCCGCAGCCCTTCGTCGTTTTTCCCCATGTGATACAATGCATGGAAATCTGAGGCGAGTTCATAGAGATAGAACGCCACACGATGTGGTTCGTTGATACGGGCAGCCGTTTCTACAAGACGTGGGAAAGATGCGATTTTCTTTGCAACGGCCAATTCGGCTTCGTGATCAAGTGCGGACAGATCCGCAGCCTGCAGCGCCGCATCATCCACAGGCACGCCTGCTTCAACGGCCTTTTTCAGCACCGAATTCACCCGCGCATGGGCATATTGCACATAGAACACGGGGTTGTCTTTGGATTGTTCCAGCACTTTGTCGAAATCAAAGTCCAGCGGTGCGTCGTTTTTACGGGTCAGCATCACAAAACGGGTTACATCCGGACCAACCTGATCGACCACATCGCGCAGGGTCACAAATGTCCCTGCTCGTTTGGACATTTTAAATGGCTCACCGTTTTTGAACAGTTTCACCAGCTGCGTCAGCTTGATATCAAGCGGCACCTTGCCACCAGACAGGGCAGAAACAGCCGCCTTCATCCGTTTCACATAGCCACCGTGATCGGCGCCGAATACGTCAATCAAAAGATCGAAACCACGTTCTACCTTGTTGTAATGATAGGCAATATCCGGCGCGAAATAGGTCCAAGATCCATCAGATTTCTTTACGGGACGATCGACATCATCGCCGTGTTCAGTGGACTTAAACAGGGTCTGTTCGCGTGGTTCCCAATCGTCGGGCTTTTTGCCTTTTGGCGGCTCAAGCACGCCTTCATAGATCAGACCGTCATTTTGCAAACGATCAATCGCGGCTTCGATCTGGCCGGTGCCGTAAAGGGATTTTTCAGAATAGAAAACATCCATCTCAACGCCAAGCGCCTTCAGGTCCGCGCGGATCAGATCCATCATGGCTTCGGTTGCGAATTCACGCGCGTCGTCCAGCCAGACAGATTCCGGCTGCCCAACCCATGCGTCACCCACTTTGTCTTTCAGCGCTTGACCAACAGGCACAAGGTAGTCGCCAGGATAGGTGCCATCTTCAAAGGCGACCTCCTGCCCATGGGCTTCGAGGTAGCGCAGATAGACAGAACGGGCGAGAACATTCACCTGCGCGCCGCCATCGTTAATGTAATATTCACGGGTCACGTCAAAGCCGGCAAAATCCAGCAAGGATGCAAGCGCATCGCCGAAAACAGCACCGCGGGTATGGCCCACATGCAAAGGCCCCGTCGGGTTCGCAGAGACATATTCGACGTTCACTTTCTGGTTCGCGCCCATGTCTGAGCGACCAAAATCAGTGCCTGTTTCCAGAACCTTACCCACCAACGCCTGCCAGATCGCCTGATCCAAACGCAGATTCAGAAAGCCCGGGCCTGCCACCTCAGCGGAGGTCACGCGCGGGTCTTCCGCAAGCTTCGCAGCCAAGGTTTCAGCAATGTCACGGGGTTTGGATTTCGCCGCCTTCGCCAGAACCATCGCCGCATTGGTCGCCATATCGCCATGGGCTGCATCGCGCGGGGGCTCTGCTGTTACATTGTCATACGACAGGCCAGCAGGCAGCGCACCCTCAGCAACCATTGCATCCAGGCAATCAATCACAAGCGCACGAATATCAGCAAAGAGGTTCATGTTAGGCGTCCTTTATCAGTTAGCCGTGGTTTAACATGTCAGGGCGTGGGGTCAATGTCGGTTGCCCCTCTAAAAGGTAGCTAACACTAGACGTTTCAGTTCTCGAAGGTAGCTTGCATTCGAGGCATGTCATGATCAAGCAACCATGATTTGTATTTTGCATACAGCACCTTAAGTTTGTCCTGATCCGTAGAAACGACGTCCATACCACGGTCATCATATGCGTGGAGTGCGATGCCGTGTTCAAAATCTACGACATAAATATCTGCCTTTGCAGATGGTTGAATTGCCATTTCTCGCCCCAAAGACAGCCAGATTATCTCGCGAAGTCTATTCTGATCATCCAGTTCAACGGCATCCCAATGACGGAATAGATCTGAACCAAAGCTTAACAGGTCCTCCTCGTCCCCCTGCGGACTAGCGCCTAGGTATTCAAATGAATTAGGAGCGATATCACATGCACCAAAAGTTTCTAAACGATTTTCATCAGGTTCCTTGTCACCGTATGAACTAGACAGAACCCATAATGACTTCGTGTTCCTGAAGAGCGTCGAGGAAATCGTATCAGCCCGCTCAAATGCCTGAATGAATTTTTTAAGAGGACGCGAACTCGGGACTTCATACCCCCCTAGCTCAAAACGAAGCCCAAATTCAAATTCATAGAACATAGCATGCGGAAATTCCTTACATGTAAATGCGCTTCCAAACTGCCCGATAATATCCGTCATTATAAGCATCCTAGTTTCAACCGAAACAGGGTCCATCCCCCGCTCCACAATGTTCTTATTCTATAAAGCGTTCATGTTCCTGCAAGGCAAAGCGATCCGTCATGCCAGAGACGTAATCTGCAACCAGACGGGCCAGCATCATCTTGTCTGCGGGATCTGAAATGTCCCGTTGCCAGTTATCAGGCAACTCCTGTGGATTTTCAAGGAAGTATGGGAACAGGTCTTTCACCACCTGCGTCACTTTTTTGCGCATCTCAACCACGCTTGGGGCCCGGTACATACGGGTGAACAGGAAATTGCGCACGATCTTTAGATCCTGAAACACGGCATCAGAAAACAAAACCATCCCCCTGCCCGCGTGGCGGATGTCTGCGACTGATTGTGGATTTAGTATCTTAATGTTTTCGCGTGCAACGTCGATCACGTCGCCCACCAGAACACCAAAGAAACGACGTAGGATTTCGTGGCGGCGGCGTTCTTGATCAAGATCGGGGTAAAGCGCATCCACCTCTTCGAAACAGGGTTTCAGCAGTGGAAGGTCAGCGATGTCATCCATCGTGAACAGCCCGGCGCGCAAACCATCCTGCAGGTCGTGGTGATTATAGGCAATGTCATCGGCAATGGCCGCCGCTTGGGCCTCGGCACTGGCCCATGTGCCCAGTTCCAGATCATGTAAACCGTTGTAATCGCTGAGCGCATAAGGCAGATCGCCTGTGACTGGCCCATTGTGCTTGGCGATGCCTTCCAAGCATTCCCATGTCAGATTCAGCCCGTCCCATTTCGCATAATGACGCTCCAAGGATGTGACAATCCGCAGGGCCTGGGCGTTGTGATCAAAACCACCGTAAGGGGCCATCATCTCTTCCATTGCATCTTCGCCGGTGTGGCCAAAGGGTGTGTGCCCCAGATCATGGGCAAGGGCGACGGCTTCGGTCAGTTCGGTGTTCAGGCCAAGTGCGCCTGCGATTGTGCGGGCCACCTGGGCGACCTCGATCGAATGTGTCAGGCGCGTGCGGTAATAATCGCCTTCATGTTCGACAAACACTTGGGTTTTATGTTTCAGTCGGCGGAAGGCCGATGCGTGAATAATCCGGTCGCGATCCCGTTGAAAACATGAACGAAATGCGCTTTCTTCTTCCGCGAACATTCGTCCGCGGCTTTGGGTCGGATGAGAAGCATATGGTTTTAATGTCATTTTGCCTGCTGTCGCCTGTTGTCGCCAGTTATCCACACCCTTATATTGTCTGTGTAACGAAAAGATACCGCGAACTGAGGCCCCCTATGTCCCTGACCCTACCCCCAAGCGTGACAAAACGCGCATTTGAGCGACTGGCCGAAATTAACGAGGCCTCTGATGCACCCCAGGCCCTGCGTGTGGCTGTGGAAGGTGGCGGTTGTTCGGGCTTTCAGTATGAGATTAAGCTGGATGTCGCATCTGACGATGATCTGGTTTTAGAAGGCGACGGTCAAAAAGTTGTAATAGATTCAATATCTTTGCCATTTCTGGCGAATGCTGTGATTGATTTCACGGATGAGCTGATCGGCGCGCGCTTTACGATTGAGAACCCAAACGCCACCAGCGCCTGTGGCTGTGGGACCAGCTTTTCTATGTAAGATTTTACAATTTACCAATGCAAAAGGCCCGGAGAATTCTCCGGGCCTTTGCGTTTCGTCGTGGTATTTTAACCTTTGACCTTACCGGTCGGATGCATCTTCAGATGCCAGCTGATTTGCGAACCATGCGGTTGCAACAGCGTTCGCGCCGCCTTTGGAGGACAGGGTTGC